>JAUNTE010000173.1 GCA_030538855.1 Oscillospiraceae bacterium | reverse complement strand
CATCCAAGTCGTTTTTTGTTACAGCTGTTCCAAACCGTTTACCCCGTTTTTTCTCAGGGGCCGTTTCGCCCCGTTTGTTTTCCTCTTTACTTTGTCCCGCTTTTTTCCCTTTACCGCCCGGCAAAAAAGGCTTCATTTTATAAATGTATGGCCGTTTCGCCGCTTTGGGGGCTTCACCGTCCTTTTCCGCACGTCCAAACGCGCGATAAAAGCTTCAGGCCCTGATAAAGTCCACTCTCTTCCGCTGCTTTCTTCTGCCCACAGCGGCCCACTTACCGCCCTCTACGGGCGCCGTCAAAACCCTCGTTTTCCCTTGCCAGTCGTTATCGCCTATCCCTAGCGGGCCCTGCCGCCCTTTACCGCGTGTCCTAACCCATAATAAATTTCAAGTCCTGATAAAGTCCACTCTCTTCCGCTGCTTTCTTCTGCCCACAGCGGCCCCCTTGCCACTATCTCCTGTACCGCGCGGCTGCCAAAAGGCCCCTTTCCGTCAAAGCGCCGGTTACGCCCATCCTCACATCTATTTACGGCAGAGCCGCACAGCTGTGGTATCGGTCAAACAAAAGCCGGTAAAGGAGCGGCCCCGGCGCGGCGGTGGGCATACGGCAAAAATATATACAAAACAGCATTTTACATAAAAAATATACCAACTGTAAATATTTTAAGCAAAACGCTCTGAAAGTCATAACTGCCATCCAAACTGGCGGCGTGAGCAGGCCTTATAAGGGCTTTTACCGGCAGAAGTCTCAAGACGCACCGCATGATCTTTCCTCCGCGTCTTGCGCCCCGCCGCCCACAACCGGCCCCTTTACCTGCCCCTCAGCACTTTCGCTTCTGCGCCAACCCGTGTATGACAACCCCGCTTCGCTCGCTCTTTGAAGGACAAGCTTTTCACGGGATACCTTTGCCGGCACAGCCGGCGGTTTCCCTCTTCAAATCCAAAGCAGGGCGCACCTTTTTCGCGCTGCTTTTCCCCCGCATGTCTCCCGCGTTCAGGCCGGGAAAAAGGGCGCGCTTTTCCATTTTTCGATATTTATAAACAGAAGCGCGGCGGTTCAACGATTGCCAGGCTGTCCCTGTAAAACACGGCTGCCAGCCGTACACCCCCTATGCCGGACGACGGCCCCGCTTTTCACTACCGCGTACAAACCGGGGGGCAGGCCCTCATTCCGGTTTTGGCAGTTCATTCTCGTCCGGGGTCACATATGCGGTCTCATAGTGGTCGTACAGCACCATCCCCGGCTTACAGTCGTTTGTCTTGCGGATATTCCGCACCTCGGTATAATCCACCGGCACCTTGACGCCGCCCCGCATGCTTGAATGAAAAACCGCCAGCATGGCCGCCTCGTTCTGGGTACGCAGCGGTATGTCCCGTCCTTCGCTCATCACCACGGTATGGCTGCCGGGCGCTTCTTTGGTATGAAACCAAAGGTCTTTTCCCCGGGCGGTCTTCATGGTCAGGCGGTCGTTCTGCAGGTTGTTGCGTCCCACCAAAATCAAAAAGCCGTCTGACGAACGGTATCGCAAAAAATCGGCCGGCTTTTGCCGTTTTTCACGCGCTTTATAATATTTCAGATACCCCTGGCTCTTCAGCTCTTCCCGGATCTCTAAAAGCGCCCGTTCTCCCTCCGCCCGTTCTATCTCGTCCAGCACGGTGTCCAGATACGCCGCTTCCCGCTCGCTGTCCGCAATCAGCCCGGTCAGCAGGCGGGCGGCAGTCTGCTTCTTTTTGTATTCCTTAAAATATTTCTGCGCGTTTTCGGCGGGCGACAGCCTCACGTCCAAAGGTATCAGCTGCGTCCCGCCCGTATAGTAATTCTGTACGGCGGCCGTTTTCTCGCCTTTTTTCACCGCCCATAAATTCGCCGATAAAAGTTCGCCGTATATCCGCAGCTGGTCTGAGGCCGCACTCTCGCGCAGCTCCTCCCGCCGGGCCGCCGCTTTGCGCAGCGCCCTATCGCGCAGGTTTTTCACCTGTTTTGTCAGCGCGTGGCTCTTCTGCCGCAGCCGCAGCACCCGGTCTTTGGCGCTGTAATAAGCGTCCAGCAGCGCTGAAAAGCTCTCATATTCTTCCTGGGTACAGCCGGGCAGATACTGCGTCAGCGGCGTAAAACTGAACTCGATGGGCTTCCCCTCCTGATTTTTCACAAGGCAGGGGCGTCCGCCCGCCGCATGATCCCGCTGTATCCCCTCTATCTCCGCCTGCAGCCGCCGCGCTTCCTCCTGCGTCATGGCGTCGGCCTGCATCTCAGCGCCGCCAAAAGCGCGAAACGCGCATTCACGCAGTACCACCGGCCCCGCCCCACCCGAGGCCTTCATCAGCGCATCGGCGGCGGGCAGTGAAAAACTCTTTGCCCTGTCAACCAGCTGCACGGCCCCGGTCTCCCAAAATAAAAGCCGGTCGGGCATCGGCGGCAGGGTATAGGTAAGCCCGGGCAGCAGCTGGCGTATCTCGCTGTCCTCAAAATCCACCCGTTTCAGCGCGTCGATAACCTTACCGGTATCGCGGCTGTATAACACTAAATTTGAATACCGGCCCATCAGCTCGGCCGCCAGCGTCAGCTGCACCACGTCCGCCATTTCATTGGTACACTGAAAATCAAAAAACGCGATCCGCTCTCCCGCTATCACCCGGATATCCGTCAGCCTGCCGCCAGTCAGATACTTGCGCAGCAGCATACAAAAAGACGGCGGCGTGTCGGGGTTCTCAAATTTCTCCTCCGTCAGCCCGATGCGGGCCGAGCCGCTGCGCGCGCTGCACAAAAGGCGATAGCCCGCACTGCGGGTGCGCAGCTGCAGCACCACCTCGTCGCGGGTCGGCTCAAATATTTTATCGATGCGCGCGTCTGTCAGCGTCTCCTTCAGTTCTCCGGCTATCAATGCCAGCACGGCTGCGTCCAGCGCCATTTTTTCACCTCCGCCGTCCCGGAGGCGTAAAAGCCTCCGGTCTCCGGTCTTTCCTTTCTCTTTTGCGTACCTGCGGCCATAGCCGCCCTTGCCGCGCTGCGGCCTGCCCGCCGCTTCGAAAAATCTTTTCTTCACGCCGGGCGCCTTTGCCAGCCTTTTACCGTTTCACTTGTAGGGCTGCCGCCTTTTCAGCGGGCCGCGCTTTCACAGCCGCCGCGGGTCTCTTATAAATAGGTATATGGGTCAGTCCCCTTTCGGCTGATTACTACCCGCAGGCCTGAAAACGCCTTTGCCAGCCTGTCGGCAAGATAGGGGATGATGGGAAATTCCGTCGCAAAATGCCCGGCCGCGATCAGCCCGATCCCAAGCTGCGCCGCGTCGATGGCGGCATGGTGCTTTCCCTCGCCCGTCAGCAGGCAGTCCGCTCCCGCGGCGGCGGCTTCCGCCGCCATATCGCCCGCGCCGCCCACAATGGCCAGCGTGCGCACGGGGCGTTTCGCCTCCACATATTTTACCGGGGCTTTAAAGGCCGCCCGGCATTTTTCAGCCAGTTCCGCCGCGCTCACCGGTTCTTTCAATTTTCCTATCCGGCCCAATCCTTCAAACTTCTCTATCTCGGTCAGGCCAAACAAACGGGCCAGCAGGTCGTTCACGCCGCCCTCCGCCGCGTCTAAATTGGTGTGCATACAAATACCTGAGATATTCTTTTTCACCATCAAAAACGGCACGTCGCCCCTGCGCAGGCTCTTCAGCGGGGTAAATATCACCGGATGATGCGAGACGATCAGCTGGCACCCCAACGTCTCGGCCTCCCGCACCACGTCCGCCGTAATATCCAGCGCGCACAATACGCTGGTCACGTCGCCGCCGCAGTCTATCAGCAGTCCCGGGTTGTCCCATTCCTCAGCCAGCTCCAGCGGCGCCAGCTGCTTTAAAAAAGTATAGATCTCGGGTATTTTCGGCATGGTCCTCTCCTCCGTTTTCTCTTTTGTCTCACTCCGGGCCCCGCCGCCTGCAAAACAGCGTCTCAGCCGTCTCTGCCTTTTCAGCCGCAGCATGCCTGCCCGCGCTTCCAAACTTTTCCCGGTATTTTCCCGCCGTGTCTCTTGGCGCCCACTATCTGTTTTCAGCACATTTCTACCGATGAAACGCGCGGCGCGCTTTTTTCCGCTTTTATAAAAGAAGGCCGGCTGCGTTCTCTCTGCGCCGCGCGGCAGAGGGCAATAGCCCTTTCCGCCTTTGTAAACGGCGTCTGCTTCCACACCATGTACCGGCGGCCTGCCATGGCCGCGGCCCATATCCGCCCAGCGGGCAGGCACAGCCGTTTCGCGGTACGATCACGGTTCCGTTTTTCCATAAACGCCCCGGCGCTGCGCCGCGTATCATGCGGCGCATAATAACAACTGCAAGGCAAGATAATATGGACAAAACGGAGGGGACGCCATGAAGAAGAAGCCAAGCGCGAAAAAGCCCGCGCCTACCATCGGAAGTATTACAACGAATCCCGCGCCAAAAACATTGAAAAACTCTGCGAGTATGACCGCATAAAAGCGCGGGAGTACAGGGTAAAAAGCCATTACAAATCTTATTCATGGCGGCGCGCAGTTATCCAAAAGATGTGTTGAACGGCAGAACCAGCATACCGGCAAAGCCATGGAAAGCGGAGTACGCCAAGCTGGCCGCCGAATGGAAAACGCGCAATCAAAGGTATCTTACACTCAAAAAGAAAGTGAAAAAAGCCGAGCAAATCCGCAAGAGCGTTTACAGTATCTTACGGCAGGAACAGCGCGAACGGCAACCCCACACGGTGCAGGATATGGATTTATAAACGCAACTGGCGACGGGATAGGTTTGTCC
>JAUNTE010000172.1:4361-4769 GCA_030538855.1 Oscillospiraceae bacterium | reverse complement strand
CCCTTACACAAAAGCCCCTCTGCCGCAGCTTTATTTTCTGCGGCACAGGGGCTTTTGTCCGTCTCGATACTTTTACCGGGGAATGTTTTGCAGCAGCTTTTTCAAGCTTTTTTTCTATAGACCTCAACCTGTATCTCGTGAGAAAGATACAAAATCTCCTCCGGGTAAGCCTGTAATATGGCGCGGTATTCTTCTTCAAAAGCTTTTACCCTCTCAGGTGAAAGGCTTGCCCCTACCCCGCGGCAGGTGAGGATACGGCCCAGCCATGCTTCTTTTGTAAAAGGCAGCTTCTCGCGCCAAACGTGCAGCGCCTCAAACCCAAAAGCTTTTTTTGACCACTGCGGCACCTCATAGCTTAAACCTGCGTACCCGCCGCCGCTCCAGGCCGGGTTATACCGCAGCACCAGC
>JAUNTE010000172.1:0-4351 GCA_030538855.1 Oscillospiraceae bacterium | reverse complement strand
ACTTTTTCATCTTCCAGCGGCAGCCACTCCATAAATATCTTGCAAAAAAGCCCCTCTGGTTTCAGCACCCGCGCAATTTCTGCGGCGGCTTTTTCCGCATTGAAATAGTGAAAACACTGCGCCGCCGTCACCGCGTCGAAGACGGCGTTTGAAAAGCCGGTATCCTCGGCCCCGCAAACCCGAAAATCCATATTTTCCATGTCTGCCTCAGCCGCCAGCCGCCGTGCCTGATCGATCTGGTTTTCTGAAACGTCCGTCACGGTGAAGCGCGCCCCCGTGTGGTACAAACGCCTTGGCAGTACGCCGGTGCCGCTGCCCAAATCAAGCACCTGCATGTTTTCTCCCACAACTTTCGCCTCTATCAGCGTCTGATACAAGCTTGCCGGATAGATGTCACGGTAACCGGCATATTTTTCTGAAACACGGCCAAAATCAAAGGCTGCGCCTTTATCGATCGCTTCAAGCTTCATTATCGTCCTCTCTTTCTGTCTGCCGCCCGTCTTTCACCCGCAGGCTTCACATTCTGCAAAACCGGCCGCAAACCGTAAGTTTTTTCAAAAAAGCACAAAGGCCGCCGGAAAACCCCGGCGGCCTCTTTTTCAAAAGATTATTGATACAGGGGGAACCTTTGGGTAAGCGCTTCAACCCGCGCCGCCACCGCTTCTTTGTTCGCCTCAAAATCCTTCACGCACAGGGCGATACAATCGGCGATCTCCACCATCTCTTCTTTGCCGAAGCCGCGGGTGGTAACGGCGGGGGTGCCCAGCCGTACGCCGCTGGTGACAAACGGGCTGAGGGGTTCATTGGGCACGGTGTTTTTATTGGCCGTGATGTGTACCTCGTCCAAACGGTGCTCAAGCTCTTTGCCGGTCACATCGGTGCCGCGCAGGTCGATCAGCATCAAATGATTGTCGGTGCCGCCCGAGACAAGCTTTATTTCCCGTTTCATCAGCTCTTCACTCAGTACCTTGGCGTTCTCGACGATCTTTTTCTGATATTCTTTAAATTCAGGTTTCAGCGCCTCGCCAAAGCAAACGGCCTTGGCCGCGATGGTGTGCATCAGGGGGCCGCCCTGCGTGCCGGGGAAGATTGCTTTATCGATTGCCTTGGCGTACTGCTCTTTGCACAGGATAAGGCCGCCGCGGGGGCCTCTCAGGGTTTTATGGGTGGTGGTGGTGACGATGTCCGCCATCGGCACCGGGCTTTGGTGCACACCCGCCGCCACAAGCCCGGCAATGTGCGCCATATCCACCATCATCATCGCGCCCACTTCGTCGCAGATGGCACGGATGCGGTCAAAATCAAGGGCGCGGGCATAGGCCGACGCGCCTGAAACGATCATTTTCGGCCTGCAATCCAGCGCAATGCGGCGCATCTCATCATAATCGATGAACCCTTCGTCATTGACGCCGTAAGAGACGAAGTTAAAGTATTTTCCGCTCATATTCACAGGGGAGCCATGGGTCAGGTGGCCGCCGTTTGAAAGGTCAAGCCCCATAACCGTATCGCCGGGGGTGAGAAACGCAAAATAAACCGCCATGTTCGCCTGCGCGCCCGAGTGCGGCTGCACGTTGGCATGCTCGGCCCCAAACAATTCACAGGCGCGCCTGCGGGCGATCTCTTCCACCACATCCACATGCACGCAGCCGCCGTAATAGCGGTGGCCGGGATACCCTTCGGCATATTTATTGGTCAGGATGCTGCCCATCGCGGCCATAACCGTCGGGCTCACGATATTTTCAGACGCGATCAGCTCGATATTCTGCTGCTGGCGGCGCAGTTCGTCGTTCATCGCCGCGCCTACCTCTTCGTCTTTCGCCTGTACAAAGCCAATGGTGTCCATGATGTCCTGATACATTCCCACTGTTCCTCCCTGTTTGTTAAAAATTGGTGCATGGTAAAAGTATACTACCATTCCAGCCAAAAGACAAGCTTTCCGCTGCGGTTTTGGCTTTTTGGCGCAGCCGGGCCCCTCCTTTCCTTTTCGTTTACCGGCGCGCGCACTCACCCTTTTTTCTCTTTACCCGCAGCGTCTTTTATGCTGCGCGCCGCCCCTGTGGCTTTGCTTTTCGTCTTTGCCCATGCAATACAGGCCCTGTAAAACGGTCAAGCGGGCCGGCCGGCGATATGTAAAACGCGGCTTTCCCCCGCCCGTTCCCTTCTTTCGTTTTTTACCGGCGCCGCACCTTTTTGTTTGAAGGGGCGCGCCGCCAAAAAGCGGGGTGAAGCCCGGCGCGCTCTTTCCCCGCCTTTCCCGCGCCGCTTCAAAAGGGGATTAGGTCTTTGCTTTTCTCAGCTGCGCCCGGCTGCGTTTTGTTTCATTTTTCCTGTATTTCCTACGTAATTTTCTCTTTTCTTGCCTTGGCAGATATGTTAAAATAAAAAAAATATGCACTTCAGCCCTGTTTTACCGGCGCGGCCGGGCCAAAAGCGGGCTGAAGGACACAAAGGGGTGACTATATTGCGGACGAAAGCCGACGCGGCAAAATTAGTTGAACTTTTAAAGGGACAGTACCCGCTCAGCCAGTGCGGGCTCTCTTTTGAAAACGCATGGCAGCTGCTGGTGGCAGTGCGGCTGGCGGCCCAGTGTACGGATAAACGGGTGAACATGATCACCCCCATCCTGTTTGAAAAATACCCCACCCTGCAGGCTTTGGCCGCGGCGGGTGAAGAGGCCATCGCCGAGATTGTCAAGCCCTGCGGCTTTTACCATTCCAAAGCGCGGGATATTTCTCTGACGGCCAACATGCTGCTTGAAAAATACGGCGGTATCGTACCCGACACCATGGAGGAACTTTTAAAACTGCCCGGCGTGGGCCGCAAAAGCGCCAACCTGATTCTGGGCGATATCTACGGCAAACCGGCCGTTGTGGCCGATACCCATTGTATCCGCCTGTCAAACCGGCTCGGCTTTATCGATTCAAAAGATCCGGTAAAAGTTGAGACCGCGCTGCGTAAGGTCTTGCCTCCTGAAGAGAGCAACGATTTTTGCCACCGTCTGGTGCTTCACGGGCGCGAGGTCTGCACCGCGCGCACCGCCCATTGCGATCTGTGCTGTCTGCGTGAAATGTGCCCCACCGCAAAAAAAGCCGCAAAGGCGGCGGCAAAAACGCCGCGCTGAGGCTGCGCGGCCCTGTCTTTCCCTCCGGCGGCTTTTCACACACGGCCCTGTGCCCCGCGTTTACAACGCAGACAGCCGCAGGGCGCCGTGCCCTGCGGCAATATACCATTTTGTAAGGAGTTTTTATTTTGAAACCTTCTCTGCCGCCGTCGGCGGGCTTTTATAAAGGCCTGCGCGACGGTTTTCCTATCTGTCTGGGCTATCTCTCGGTCTCGTTCGCCTTCGGCATCGCCGTGGTGGGGGCGGGGCTGCCCGCCTGGACGGCCGTATTGATCAGTATGACCAACGTTACCAGCGCGGGGCAGCTTGCGGGCCTTACGGTCATCGCGGGCGGGGGCAGCCTGATCGAAATGGCGCTGACCCAGCTTGTCATCAACCTGAGATATGCGCTGATGAGCTTTTCTCTGACGCAAAAGCTTTCTCCCCGCTTTCACCTGCCCAGCCGTCTGGCCGTCAGCTTTATGGTCACCGATGAGATCTTCGCCGTGGCGGCAAGCCAGCCGGGCGAGGTGAGCCGCCGCTATATGCTGGGGCTGTCCCTTGCCCCTTATCTGGGCTGGGCAGGCGGCACACTGGTTGGGGCCGTAGCGGGCGGGGTTCTTCCCTCTTCCGTCGTGTCCGCGCTGGGGGTAGCTATCTACGGCATGTTCATCGCCATTGTGATACCGGCGGCAAAACGGTTTAAAAACGTCTTAGGCGTTGCCGGGGCCGCCGTGGTTGTCAGCTGCCTGTTTCATTTTACCCCTGGGCTGTGCCGTCTGTCCGACGGGTTCATCATTATCATCAGCGCGGTCGCCGCCTCTCTTTTGGGGGCCCTGCTTTGGCCAATGCGCGAGGCGAAAGGAGACGCGCCGCAATGAAGCTTGATTATCTGCTTTTATCCATCGCCGTCATGGCGCTGACCACTTATCTTATCAGGATGCTGCCGCTGGCGCTTTTTCGTAAAAAGCTAAAAAATCCTTTTTTGCAAAGCTTTTTATATTACATCCCCTACGCGGTGCTGACAGCCATGACAGTTCCCGCCATCTTTTCTTCTACGGCCAGCATTTGGTCGGCGGCGGCGGGCTTTTTGGCCGCCCTTATCATGTCCTACTGCGGGCGCAGCCTCATGCCGGTGGCCTTGACGGCCTGCGCCGCCGTCTTTGTAACCGAATGGGCCATGGGTATTTTTTAATGCGGTAAGGGGTCTTTCTATGAAAAAAACTTTTGAGATCAATAAAGAGGCTGCAA
>JAUNTE010000171.1 GCA_030538855.1 Oscillospiraceae bacterium | reverse complement strand
ATGGTGAGTTTAAGTTCGGCCCGTTTCAGCACCGAGATGGTGACGTCCACGGTCTTGGTGTCAATGGTGAACGGCGTCATATCCAGTTCGATGCCCTCCCGGTTATAAAGGGCGATATCCGCCGGCGCGATACGCGATTCAGACAGTTCTCCCAAGTCCTGCTGCAGATGGGCCTGTACCTTGGCGATCTTGCTCAGCGCCGTTTTCGGCCCGGTGATACTGATCTCTGCCGGGGCGGTATAGGCACTGCTCTGGATATATCCCTCTTTTACCTTGACCTCTTCCAAAACCGGCTCTACCATAAACTTTTGGGTGACCACCTCGTCAAACTGTACTGAAACCGTAGTTTGAGAGCAGTCTATCACCTGATAACTCACGTTTTTGCGGGCCGTCTGATAGACAAGGTCAAGTTCTTTCGTCCCGGCCGAAACCACAGAATTGACATTGGGGTAAACGACAAAATCCTTTGCCGTCAAACGTCCAATATCCTTGGCGGGGCCTCGTATTTCAAGGTCTACCTTTACTTCCGTCTGGTTGATGATATCCAAGCCCGCGTTGCGGTAGGTACTGGCGTTGTAAGTGAAGTCGACCGGTACGCCGTAGATCGTCTTGGTGGTGTTGCTCTCATCCGACATGGACACGACGAGCCAGGCCAGCACCGCCACGATGATGGACAGCACCAGCGAAAACTTTTTATTTTCAAACAGTTTAGTCAGCCTCGTCTTTTTCATGTTTTTTTCTCCTGAACCACGGCTTTTTTTCTCCCTGCTCCTGCTGCGGGGGGATCAGGTCGTCCACCAAAATATTGTATAAGCTCTGACGGTCAAGCCGGCGGATGAGCACCCCGTTTTTCGCCAGCGAGACGATGCCGGTCTCCTCCGATACAATGGCCACCACAGCGTCGCTGTTCTCGCTCATTCCAAGGGCGGCGCGGTGCCGCGTCCCCATATCCTTGCTGATTTCAAGGTTGGCCGACAGCGGCAAAAAGCAGCCTGCCGCCTCGATCTGCGCGTCGCGCACCACCACCGCGCCGTCATGCAGGGGGGTACCCTCGTAAAAAATGGTGCCCAGCGTCTCAGGGGTGATATCGGCGTGCAGGCAGGTGCCGGTTTTAATGACCTCGGCCAAATTTGAGCGCCGCTCAAATACGATCAGCGCGCCGGTGCGGCTGTTGCTCATCCGCTCTACCGCGTCGCAGACGGCGGCGATGGCGCCGCTCCAGCGCTGGCGCATTTTCTCCTCCATATCGCGGGTGTGAAAAAGCCCCATGGCAAACCATTCGGTGCGGCCCACCCGCTCCAGCGCGCGGCGCAGCTCAGGCTGAAAAACAATAAGCAGCGCCAGCATGCCGAACTGGATGACGCCCTCCATGATCGAGCTGAGCGTCCGCAGCTGCAAAATAGTCGCCACATAAGAGACCAAAAATAAAAGCAGGATGCCCTTGAGCAGCGTAACTGCGCGGGTTTGGCGCACCAGCGCGATAAGCTCATAGATCAAAAACGCAACCAGCGCAACATCGATAAAATCACGCCAGCCGATATTGCTCACAACGCTGATGATCTGGTCCCACGTTGAGCGCAGCATATCCGCCACCTGTCACCCCTCCTCTTTTTTCATTATATTCGTTTTATTTTATCATAAACGCCGCCGCTCTACAAGGGTTTCCTTTTCACCGGGGGCCGATTTTTCCAGCATGGCCACACAGTGCGCGGCCACGCCCTCGCCGCTGCCGGTGAACCCCAGCCCCTCTTCGGTAGTGGCTTTTATGTTCACGCCGTCAGGTGAAAGCGCCAAAGCCGCCGCCAGCCGCTCTCTCATGGCGGGCAGCCAGGGCGCAAGGCGCGGGCGCTGGCAGACGATGGTAGCGTCCAGATTGACGGGCCGCCAGCCTTTTTGCCGCAGCAGCGCCGCCACCTTTTTTAAAAGCTGAACGCTGTCGGCGCCCGCATAGGCGGGGTCGCTGTCAGGAAAATGCATGCCAATATCCCCCAGCGCCGCCGCCCCCAAAAGCGCATCCATCACCGCGTGGGTCAAAACGTCCGCGTCCGAGTGTCCCAGCAGCCCTTTTTCAAACGGGATATGCTCTCCACCCAAAATCAGCTCTCTGCCTTCAGTCAGGCGGTGTACGTCATAGCCGTGTCCAACGCGCATAGGGCGCACCTCCTTCGGGATGTCTTCCGGCGTTGTGATTTTATAGTTGGCGTAGTCTCCCTCTGAAAGCGCCACAGGTATGCCTGCGGCCTCCAGCAGCATACAGTCGTCCGTCGCTTCCCGGCCCTGCGCGCTCTGCAGCGCGCGGCGGTACAGGTCGACCCGGAACACCTGCGGCGTCTGTACGGCGTATAAAGTTCTTCTGTCCGGCGTCTCTTTTACCCATTCGCCGCCCGGGGCGTATTTTACCGTATCCTTTACCGGCACCGCCGGGGCCGCGGCCCCCGTCTCAAACGCCTTTTGAAAAACCCGGTCGATGACCTCGCGGCTCACAAAAGGGCGGGCGGCGTCGTGAACGGCGATGTACGGGGTATCCGGGCAAACAGCCAGCGCGGCCAGCACAGAATCCTGCCGCTGCGCCCCTCCTGCCGTCACCGCTAAAATATCCGGCAGACCTTCCAGCTCTTTCTCTACGTCTTTCAGCCGTTCTCTGCGCGCCGCCACCACGACACCCCGCACGTCTGGGCGGCCGCAAAAGGCCTCAACACTGCGGCGCAGCGCCGATTTTCCGCCGATAGGGCAGAACAGCTTGTCAAACCCCATGCGTGAAGAGCTGCCCCCCGCCGCCACGATCACCGTTACCTGTCCCTTCAAACCGCCGTCTCCCCTCTGCGCGCCTTTCTATGATCGATACATAGTATACCTGTTATTTGTGAAAAAAGCCAGAAAAGCGCTTGTTTTCTTTTTCGCCCGCAGCATTTTTTTGTTCGTCCGGGCCATAGAAAAAGCGTGGCCCTCCGGTGTGAAAACATTTTCCCCCGCCGCCCCGCGCCCTAACGTACAGCGGAGTTTTGCAAAGGCTTCTCCGGCGTTTTGCCGCCCGCAGCGCCCCCCGGCGTTTCAGCTGTTTCCAGATAATCAAAGTGACGCCGCAAAAAGCGGTACGCTTCGCTCACCGTTTTATTTGGGCACGGCCCCCCGGCGACAAGGCAAGCCGCTTTTGTCTAAAGTCAATTAAATCAGTATATAACAACCCCATGTAAAACGAAACGACGCTTTATTGAAAAATATACAAAAAGCGCCGTATCTTTCCTATGTACTTTTCCGGGCGGCAGCAGCTTTTGCCGTCTTTGCCTTTCAAAGCCGTCTCGGCTTTATTTCAGCGCCTGCCAAGCCTGTTTTGCGGCCTCCATCTCTGCGTTGGCCGCCTGATAAACGGCTTTTTTCTCCTCTGCGGCAGACAGCGCGCCGGTATACTCCGCCGACGACAGCCATGCGTTATATTCATTCAGCGCCGCTGTATAGGGGCCGTTCAGCGCCTCGTACTCATTTTGCAGGCGTTCCATCTCGGCGCGGGCGGCCTCCTGCCGTTCCGGGCCGTCCGTAAGCGCTTGATGATAGACGTCCACTGCGCCGTTATAGGCCGCAAATGCCGCTTCGGTCGCCGCCTGTTTTACAGTGCAGACCTGGTACAGTTCACCCGCGCGGGCCGCCGCCGCATCCGCCCCCTCCTGCGCCGCCAGATAATCCTGCCAGGCGCTCAGGGCGACCGTCTCCTTTTGCTGGTACACGGCTTTCGCCTCCTGATAGGCGGCGGTATCGGCGGGGCCGCCCGCAGGCGCTTCAGGTACGGGCGCGCCTGCATTTTCTTTTTGTGACGCGGATAAAACAGCGTCAGAGGCAGCCGGGGCCGGGCGGCTGCATCCGTCCTCTTCCCCGCCTTCCCCATTATCCCGAGAAGTGCTTGCCTGCGGCATACCGTCCGAAGAAACGCCCTCAGAAGGAAGGCTGCGCAAAAAAATTTCCTGCTGCGGTAAAGCCGTATACGAAGAAGCGCCCTGCGGCTTTGGCTGCGCCGTATAAAACACCGCCGTTATGATGCCCGCGATCATCAGCACACAGCCCACAATGGTGGCGACGGCGCATTTTTGTATAGAAGAAAGCTGATTATCTTTCATGGTGGCAAGCTCCTTGGCACGTTTTTATGATACTGTATCCATTATATGAATTTTCGTTTTGTATTACAAGCTGTATGACTGTTTTATTGCCGCGCGCTAAAAGCTCTCTTCAGGTTTTCCTCCCCGCACAGCCGTTTTACCGCCGGGGCCTCTATAAAACCGCCCTTTTCCCCGGCCCTATTGTGTTTGGATAGCTTTTGCAGGGCATAGACGTTTTCCGTCCCATAAATCCCCGTTTCGGCTTCTGTCTGGCAGTGCTGATAAGCCGCGCGGCGCACCCGCAGGGGTCCTGCGTTTATCCCGGTCAAACCGTAAGCGTCTATATCGTCGCGCCCCCCGCAGATGTTCTGCACCCCGGTATTTTTTGGGGCCGCGCGCCGCCCTTGACGGCACTGCCGGGGATAACGGTATACATGCAAAGGGCTTCTCCCCGCCCCGCGCGAGCGTGAACGATCACAGCATTTGCCTGACCGGCCAAATGCCCCGTCGGCTGCTCTCCCGCCCCGCGCGAGTGTGAACGATCGCATTTACATAAATTTGAGTCTATAAAACATTTTAAATGAAAGCGGCGTTTGCTGGGCATCCGCCTCACTGCAGCTGCCGCATCAAAACAAAGCGGGAGGGCCTGCCGTCTGTGAACCGCAGACGGCAGGCCCCCCCCGCCTCACCCAAAAAATATTTGTCGGGGTTTTTTGGGGCCGCG
>JAUNTE010000170.1:1506-4824 GCA_030538855.1 Oscillospiraceae bacterium | reverse complement strand
CTCTTGTACCATCAAAACGGCGGATCACCATGTGACTGTTTGCTGAAATGCCACGCTTTTTTTGACGTCCCGCTTACAAAAGGCCTTATAAAGAGATAGAACAGGGTTTAGGCAGAAAAGAAGAAAGGCCTTGATTGATAATGGATTACTGTTCCGCTATAAAACCGATAAGAAGAAATAAGACGATTTTGGATCATAAAGCCAATAAATAAAAAATAGCCGAAGCAAAATGCGGAGGCTATTTTTTTGGCCAATCGCCCGGTTGCCGCTTTAGCGGCGAGGGCGAGGCCAAATAGCCGCCCTGGGGGCGGCTGTGCGCCGCGGCACAGGTGCAAATGAAAAACGCCTTTACCCTGCGGCTTTACCAGTCCCCATTTAAGCCCGCCGACAGGTCCTGCGGAGTTTTTCGGGAGCGGAAACGGCAGCCGGGCTGTCGCCCGGTAACAAGGACAACGCAGGCGACTGCTATTTCCGCCCCGAAAAACCGTGTTGCTTAGGGTAAATAAACAAAAGCAAACAACGCTGATAAGCGTTTACCTTTGCCGGGGCGCGGTGTAAGACCCCGTGCCCTTCGCTGCACCATAAATCGGCCGTTAAAAACCGATATTTTTACGGCGTTATGCTTCTATAGAACAGGAGGCGTTTTGCAGACGGCGCCATTCACGCCAAAACGCCTTGACAGAAAGAAAAACAAAAGCTATAATAAAACATATGTTTTAAAACAATTGATTTAAATGAAAAAGGGGGGATTTCTATGCCGCCCAAGGCGAAGTTTTCAAAAGAGGAGATCATACAAGCGGCTTTAGAGATCGTGCGTACTGACGGGATGGCAGCTTTGACGGCCCGCGCGTTAGGCACGAAATTGGGCAGTTCTGCCAGGCCGGTGTTTACGGTTTTTCAAAGTATGGAGGAGGTGCAGCAGGCGGCCGTGAAAGCCGCGAAAAAAATTTACAACGGATATGTTGAAAAAGGGATGGAGGAGGCGCGCGCTTTTAAAGGCGTGGGGACTCAGTACATCCTTTTTGCAATAGAGGAGCCCAAACTTTTTCAGCTGCTTTTTATGAGGGAACAGGAGAATGTTCCGCATTTGGCGGTGGTGCTGCCCTTGATTGATGAAAATTATCAGATGATCCTCTCTTCTATAGAGAAGGATTATCCCATTGGCCGCGCGGCCGCGCAGCGGCTTTACCACCATTTATGGATCTATACCCACGGCATCGCCTCGCTGTGCGCGACAAAAATGTGCAGCTTTACGCCGCAGGAGATCAACGGGATGATGACCGAGATATTTGTAAGCCTTTTGAAAAATATAGAGATGGAGAGGAAAGCATGATCGAGATAAAAGACATAAAAAAATCGTACGGCAAAGGCGAGGCAGCGGCCGCGGTATTAAAGGGTATCAGCCTGAAAATAGAGGATGGGGAATTTACCGTGATAGTAGGGGCCTCCGGTTCAGGAAAATCCACTTTTTTAAACGTGATATCGGGGCTTGAGTGCCCGGACGGCGGCAGTGTGTTTTATAATGAAAAAGAGATCACGGCGCTTTCAGACAATGAGCTGACGGCATTTCGCAAAGAGACGGTGGGGTTTGTTTTTCAGCAGTATTATCTGCTGCCCAACATGACGGTGGATAAAAATGTAAAAATGGGGGCTGACCTTGCCGGAAATCAGGAATACCGCGGCGTGATAGAAGCGGTGGGGCTGGGCGAAAAGCTGCATAAATACCCCAGCGAGCTTTCAGGCGGCGAGCAGCAGCGGGCGGCGGTTGCAAGGGCGCTTGCCAAAAAACCCGAAGTTTTATTTTTAGACGAGCCCACCGGCGCTTTAGACGAAGAGACGGGCAGGCAGGTGCTTGACTATATTTCAAAACTGCAAAAAGAATATGGGTTTACCGTCGTCATGGTGACGCATAACCAAAATATTGCAGAGATGGCGGATGTAGTCGTCAAAATGAACAGCGGAAGGCTCTCAGAGGTGTGCGCCAATGCCGCGCCCAAGACGGCTTACGAGATCGGGTGGTGACGGATAGATGATTGTGAAGGCAAAGGACGCGGCAAAACTTATCGGTATTTCCATCATAGCCTGCTGCGCGGTGTTGGTATGCACCATGTTTTTGAATTTTTATATGGATATCAGCGCCATCCGCGGGCAGATCACTTCACCGCAGGACATACTGTTTTATGAGGCGCAGGTTTCCACCTCTCAGGTGGTGTGTATGGTATCCGGCGGGTGCCTGCTGGTAACCTCGGTGATTATGCTGCTTTTTTACATAAAGCATTATATCGACCTGCATAAAAAAGAACTTGGCATTTTAAAGGCGCTGGGCTATTCCAACATAAAAATTGCAAAAAGCTTTTGGATATTCGGCGTCAGCACGTTTGTGGGGACGGCGGCGGGTTTTTGCGGGGCGTTTCTCTTAATGCCCGCTTTTTATGAGTTACAAAATCAAGGAGAAATTTTACCCCAGGTCTCTATCCGTTTTCATCTGTCCATTTTTGTATATTTTGTCATACTGCCCACCGTCGTTTTTTCTGTTCTTGCGGTTTTATACGGCTGCGTGAAATTGAAAAAACCGGTTTTGGGGCTTTTAAAAGAGAATATGCAGCCTTTGACAAAACGCAAACCGCTGAAAGAGAAGAAAGACCCCGGTTCTTTTATCAGCGTTTTAAAAAGAAGTACGCTGAGAAGTAAAAAGACCCTGGTATTTTTTATGGCGTTTGCCGCGTTTTGTTTTTCCGCCATGACGCAGATGTCTTTCAGCATGAAAGAGCTGTCCAGCGTTATGATGGGGGCAATGATACTGCTGATTGGCCTGGTTTTGGCCTGTACCACGCTGTTTTTAGCAATTACAACGGTGGTGAACGGAAACACCAAAACTATCGCCATGATGCGGGTGACCGGCTATTCTCATCAGGAGTGCTGCAGCGCGCTGCTGGGCGGATACCGTCCTGTGGCATACGCCGGTTTTGCGGTGGGGACCGTTTACCAATATATCCTGCTGCGGCTGATGGTTGATATCGTCTTTCGGGATATCGCAGACGTACCTGTTTATGAATTTGATTTCTTCGCGCTGTTTATCTCGCTGGCCGTCTTTATCGTGATCTATGAGATCGTCATGCACTGGTGCGCGGGAAAGATAAAGAAGATCTCGGTCAAAGAGATCATGCTGGAGTGAGACGGCGGGCGGCGCGGCCCGTGGCCCTCAGGCCCGGCTGTGTAACATGCGCCCCAGCGTTTTTGCCCTTTTAAAAAAAGCGGGGAAAATACCGCCCGTTGACGCGGGACCGGATGATAAAAAGAGAGGCGGCGGGGCGGTTG
>JAUNTE010000170.1:0-1496 GCA_030538855.1 Oscillospiraceae bacterium | reverse complement strand
CCCGCCGGGGGCGGGGCCACCTTTTCAAAAAACTGGCGGCCGGGGGGGGCGGGCCGCCCCGCCTCTCTTTTTATCCATGTTTTAAACTTTTTCAAGCGCCTGGGTGACGTCGGCCATGATGTCGTCCACATTTTCAAGCCCGACCGAGAGGCGGATCATCCCGGCGTCGATGCCGGCCGCCGCCAGCTGTTCATCGGTGAGCTGACGATGGGTGGCCGAGGCGGGATGCAGCACACAGGTGCGGATATCGGCCACGTGTACCACGTTAGAGGCCAGCTCCAGGCTGTCCATAAACCGCACCGCGGCCTCGCGTCCGCCTTTGATGGAGAAAGAGATCACGCCGCTGGTACCGTCCGGCAGATATTTTTTTGCGGCCTCATGATAGGGGTTGCCGGGCAGGGCGGGATAATTGACAGAGGCGACCTTATCTGATTTTTCCAGCATTTGGGCCACCTTTAAAGCGTTTTCACAGTATTGCTTCATCCGCACGGGCAGGGTCTCAAGCCCCAGATTCAAAAGAAAAGCCGAGTGCGCGGCGGGGTAACAGCCAAAATCCCTCATCAGCTGCATCCGCGCTTTGATGATATAGGCCATAGGGCCAAAATCGCGGGTATAAACAACACCGTGATAGCTTTCATCCGGTTCGGTAAACTCAGGAAACTTACCGCTGGCGGCCCAATCAAATTTGCCGGCGTCCACGATCACGCCGCCGCCCTGTACCGCGTGGCCGTCCATATATTTGGTGGTGGAATGGATTACCACATCGGCCCCAAACTCAATAGGACGGCAGAGGATGGGGGTTGCAAAGGTATTGTCTACGATCAGCGGTACGCCGTTTTGATGGGCCAGGCGGGCAAACTTTTCAATATTGAATACCGTCAGCGCAGGGTTTGCCAGCGTCTCGCCAAAAACAGCTTTGGTGTTGGGTTTAAATGCATTGGCAAGTTCTTCTTCGCTGGCGTCGGCGTCTACCCAGATGCACTCGATACCCAGCTTTTTTAAAGTGACCGAGAACAGGTTTACCGTGCCGCCGTAGATGGTGGAGGCGGAGATGAAGCTGTCGCCCGCGCTGCACAGGTTGAGGATGGAGAGCAGGGAAGCGGCCTGGCCGCTGCTGGTCAGCATGGCCCCGGCGCCCCCCTCCAGCGCGGCGATCTTTTTTTCAACGGCGTCGCAGGTGGGGTTGGCAAAGCGGGAGTACATGAACTCGGTAGGCATATCGAACAGCTGGGCGATATGCTCGGTGGAATCAAAGCAATAGGTCGTGCTCTGCACGATAGGCACCACACGCGGCTCGCCATTTTTTGGCGTATAGCCCGCATGCAGGCATTTTGTCTCTATTTTGGCGTCGGCCTTGCACTCTTTCATAAAATCTTCCCTCTCTTTTCTCTGTAATTGTTCTTCATTTTAAAAGCCTTGAGGGCGCTTGTCAAGCGGCGAAGAAAATATTTTTATTGCCTGAAAGCGAAAAAACGGTTAAAAGGCCCTGCAAGTTT
>JAUNTE010000169.1 GCA_030538855.1 Oscillospiraceae bacterium | reverse complement strand
GGGGGGGCTTGGCACCCGGCTTTACCCTTATACAAAAATTTTGCCAAAGCCCTTGATACCCATTGGAGAGCGGCCCATCATAGAACATATCATCGACCGCTTTCACGCCTTTGGCTGCGGGTATTATAATCTGATCGTCAACTATAAAAAAAGCATGATCAAAAGCTATTTTTCTGATTTGGAGAAGGATTACGAGGTGGCCTTTACCGATGAGGACGAGCCGCTGGGTACCGGCGGGGGCCTTTCTCTTTTGCAGGGCGGGCTGGATAAAACGTTTTTTCTTACCAACTGCGACGTTCTGATCGACGCGGATTACGCCGACATCTATAAATATCACCGCGCACATCAAAACCTTATCACAATGGTGTGCGCCTTTAAAAACATCACCATCCCCTATGGGGTGATCGAACTTGGGCAGGACGGAGAGATTGCCGCCATGACGGAAAAACCCCAGTACAACGTGCTGACCAACACCGGGATGTATGTGGTGGAGCCGCAGGTGGTGGAGGAGCTGGAACGGGGCAAAAAACAGAACTTTACCGATATTATCGACCACTACCGGCAAAACGGCAGCCGGGTGGGGGTGTATCCGGTGAGCGAAAACAGCTGGATGGACATGGGCCAGCTGGAGGAACTGGAAAATATGCGGCGCAGGCTTGAAAACTCTTAAAAAAGGGCCTTCTGCCGCAGAGCGGCAGGGCGAAAAACGCGGTGGGAAGACCTATGGCAAAACCGCTTCAGGGCCTTGCCAAAAACGGCTTTGGACGGCGGGCCGCCCATGAGAAAAAGGAGGGGGAAACGGATGAATAAAACGCTGATCATCGCCGAGGCGGGCGTCAACCATAACGGCAGCGTTGAGACCGCCATGCAGCTGGCGCTGGCCGCCAAAGAGGCCGGGGCCGACGTGGTAAAATATCAGACCTGTGTGCCTGAGCTGGTGGTGAGCCGGTTTGCCGAAAAGGCGGAATATCAAAAAAGAGAGACCGGCGCGGCCCAGAGCCAGCTGGAGATGATCCGGCAGCTCCATTTTGATTGGAACGGGCACCGCCGGGTAAAGCAGTTTTGTGACGCCATCGGCATCCAGTACCTATCTACCGCGTTTGACCTGCCCAGCATCGATTTTTTAGAGACGCTGGACCTGCCTTTTCATAAAGTGCCCTCGGGCGAGATCACCAACCTTCCGTATCTGCAGCGGATCGCCGCCTGCGGCAAACCGGCGCTGGTATCGACCGGCATGTGCGAGATGGACGAGATCGCCGCGGCTGTTGAGGTTCTGCAGCAGGGCGGCTGCGGTGAATTGACGCTGCTGCACTGCAATACAGAGTACCCCACCCCCTATGAAGACGCCAACCTGCTGGCCCTGGAGGCCCTGCGCGCCCGTTTTGGACGCCGGGTCGGCTACAGCGACCACACCGCCGGGGTGACAGCCGCCGTGGCCGCCGTGGCGCTGGGGGCCTGTGTGATAGAAAAACATTTTACCCTGGATAAGACGCAGCCCGGCCCGGACCATAAGGCGAGCCTTGAGCCAGAGGAACTGGCCGCGCTTTGCCGGGCGGTGCGGGACACCGAACGGCTTTTAGGCGGCGGTGAAAAACATGTGACCCAAAGCGAAGCCAAAAACCGGGCGGTGGCCCGCAAAAGCATCGTCGCCCAGCGGCCTATCGCCAGGGGAGAGAGTTATACCGCTGAAAACCTGACGGTAAAACGGCCGGGCACAGGCGTATCGCCCATGAGATGGTATGAGGTGCTGGGCAAAAAAGCGCCCCGCGATTTTGAGGAGGACGAATGCATTGAGCTGTGACGCCGAACCGAAAAAGACGCTGGCGGTGGTGACGGGCACCCGTGCGGAATACGGCCTGCTGCGCCCGGTGCTGAAAAAACTGTATGCCCGGGATGAACTGACGGTAAAGCTGCTGGTGACCGGCGCGCACCTGTCGCCCGCTTTTGGAGAGACGGTAAAAGAGATCGAGGCAGACGGCTTTTCCATCGCGGCGCGGGTGGATATTTTGAAATTTGGCACCGCCGACACGCTGGCCACAGCCCGCACCGTTTCTTATGCCATAGGGGCGTTTGCCGACCTGTTCAGCACCCTGCGGCCGGACGGGTGCCTGGTACTGGGCGACCGGTATGAGATATTTGCCGCCGCGGCCGCCGCGGCGCTTTTGCGCGTGCCGGTACTGCATATCAGCGGCGGCGATGTGACGAAAGGCGCGGCGGACGATTGGCTGCGCCACAGCATCACCAAGATGGCCTCGCTGCATTTTCCCTCATGCGAAGCGTATGCAGACCGTATCGTCCGTATGGGTGAAGAGCCGCGCCGGGTATACAATGTCGGGGGGCTGGGGGATGAAAATATCCGTACCATGCGGCTGCTTTCAAAACAACAGCTGGCCGGCAGCATAGGCGTTGACCTGACAAGCCCTTACCTGCTGCTGACCTATCACCCCGAGACGCTGGCAAAAGAGACGCCGCCCCAGCAGTTTAAGGCCCTGCTGAAAGCGCTGGACGGCCTGCCCGGATACACCCTGCTTTTTACCAAGGCGAACGCCGACGCGGGGGGCGAACAGATCAACGCGCTGATAGACGCTTATGTGCAAAAACGCGGACATGCCGCCGCCTTTGAAAGCCTTGGCGTTCTGCGGTATCTTTCAGCCATGAAATACGCCGCCGCCGTAGTGGGCAATTCCTCCAGCGGCATGGTGGAGACGCCCTCTTTCGGCACCCCCTGCGTCAATATCGGCAGCCGGCAGGAAGGGCGTATTTTATGCGGCAACGTGATAAGCTGCGGCGCAAAAGAGGCTGAGATCGCCGCGGCGCTGCAAAAGGCGCTTGGGCCGGATTTTCAGGAAGAAGCGAAAAATGCCGTCAGCCCTTATCGCGGAGAAGACCCCAGCGGAGATATTGCCCGGCTTTCAGCCGAATTTTTATACGGGCCGCTCTCGCATGAGATCAAAAGCTTTTATGACGGCCCGAAGGGAGCGCAATGATGAAATTTATGATCGTCGGCCTTGGCAGTATGGGAAAACGCCGGGCGCGTTTATTGAAAGGCCTGTGTCCTGAGGCGGTTTTGCTGGGGGTGGATTCTCAGCCCGCGCGCAGAAAAGAAGCTGAAGAGTTGGGGATAGCGCCCTATGAGACGATTGCGGAAGCCGCCGCTGAAAACCCCGACGCGGCGCTGGTATGCACCGCGCCGCTCTCGCACGCGGGGATCATACGGGAACTGCTGCAGCGCGGCCTGCCGGTATTTACCGAGCTGAACCTTGTGCCGGACGGCTATGAAGAACTGACGGCTCTGGCAAAAAAACAGGGCCTGCCGCTTTTTTTATCCAGCACCATGCTTTACCGCGGAGAGACCCGGTATATCAAAAAAGCCGTGGCCGATTTTGGCGGCCCCGTCAATTATCTCTATCATATCGGCCAGTATCTGCCCGATTGGCACCCGTGGGAAAATTACAAAAACTTTTTTGTGGGCGACGCGCGCACCGGCGGCTGCCGGGAGATATTCGGCATCGACCTGCCGTGGCTGCTGGACGCTTTTGGCCCGGCGGAACCAGCCTGCGTACAGAAGCGCAGCCTTACCGGGCTGGAACTTGCCTATCCCGACAGCTGGATGGTGACGCTTTTGCATCAAAACGGCACTGTAGGTATGCTGGCGGTGGATGTGGCGAGCCCCAAAGCGGTGCGCAGCTTTGAATGCTACGGCGAAGGCCTGCACCTGTTTTGGGAGGGCAACCCAAAAGAGCTGTATCGTTTTGACGCGGCTGCAAAAGAGAAGAAGCCGGTGGACACCTACCGCAGTTTTGAGCAGGACAGCCGGTACAGCGACAACATCGTAGAGAACGCCTATGTGGACGAGCTGGAAAACTTTTTGGGCGTCCTGAAGGGGACGCAGACGCCGCGCTACAGCTTTGAAAAAGATATAGAAACGCTGCGGCTGATCGATAAGATCGAGGGGGCGGGCCGATGAAGGTTTTATTTGTGGGCCTTGGCTCTATCGGCAGGCGGCATTTAAAAAATTTGTTTGCCCAGGCCGAAAAACGGGGCCTTGCCGTACAGGCCGACGCGCTGCGGCACGGCGGAGGCGGGCCGCTGCCCGGTGATATAAAGCGGCTTGTACACAGTGAGTATACCGACGCGGCGGACCTTGGGTGGTACGACGCCGTATTTATCACCAACCCCACCCAGCTGCATTTTGAAGCGATTGCGGCGCTGTCTGAAAAAACCGGGGCTTTTTTTATTGAAAAGCCCATTTTTGAAAGCGGCGCCCATACCCTTGAAGAGGCCGGGCTGAAGGGGAAAAAAGCCTATATCGCCGCACCTATGCGCTTTTGTAAAACATATATGGAACTGAAAAAGCGCCTGCCCGGCTGGAGGTGCTGCTCGGCCCGGGTGATCTGTTCCTCTTATCTGCCGCAGTGGCGGCCGGGGGTGGATTACCGTACCGTTTATTCGGCAAAAAAAGAGCTGGGCGGCGGCGTGACCATCGATCTCATCCATGAATGGGACTACCTGACGGATCTGTTTGGTTTTCCGCTGGAGTGCCGGAATTTTAAAGGCCGATATTCACAGCTTGAGATCGATTCAGACGATCTGTCCGTCTATATCGCCCGCTACCCGGATATGCTGGCCGAGGTACATCTTGATTATATTGGGCGGGGATACCGGCGGTCGGTCGAGCTGCTGACAGACGTGGGAAACGTCACGGCGGATTTCGGCGAGGGGAAGCTCACTTTGCCGGACGGAGAGACCGTGGACTGTGCGGAAGAACTGAACGAGCGTTATCTGCGTGAGATGGCGTATTTTCTCGATTATCTTGCCGGCGCGCAGACAGAGAGCGT
>JAUNTE010000168.1 GCA_030538855.1 Oscillospiraceae bacterium | reverse complement strand
AGCTTGTTGAACAGGGCCTCACCAATTTCGATTCACGCGCCCCATGCCGGGCGCGGCCCGGTTCGCCTTGATCTGTCTATGCAGGTCAAAATTTCGATCCACGCGCCCCGTGCAGGGCGCGACGTCCTGCTTTGGAAATTCCCCGGCCACGCGGACGCGATTTCGATCCACGCGCGCGGGCTGATAAAAGAGCAGCTGGTACATATCGATATATTCTAATCCTGACGGTTTCAACCCGTGCCCGCACCTTAAAACTTTAAAAGTTTCACTTTTAAAGCCGCGCAAAAACGCCTTTTTCTCCGCGTCCAGCCCGCCAAAGCTTTTTCCGCACGGGCCGTATACAGCCCGGGGGCGTTTTCAACGGACTGACGCGGCAGGACTTTGCTTTTTTTGATAAACGGCTTTCACATCTCACCCGGCAGATAAAATAGCAAAATATATTCATTTTTCTCTTTTATTTATGTTATATTACTATATATCTGTATACAAAATCATTTTCAAGCGGGACGGCGGTTTTCCTTCCCCTCCCGTAAAAGGTAATGGAGGCTTTTTGTGAAAAACTGGAAACATTCCCGCGGGGTCTTTTTCGGCTTAGGCGCGGCGGCGGGTATCGTGGTAACGCTGGCCGTGGTGGGCTGTATTTTATTGGGCGTCTTCGCCGTGGGCGGCTCTTCCTCCTCGGGCAGCGCCGTTTCGGGCGCCGCCTCTTCCGCTGCTTCATCCGCTGCCCTCTCCTCCGTACCGGACGAAAACGGCTCTTCTGCGGCCGCATCCTCGGATACCTGGAACGCCGAGACCGTGTATACCGGCGGAGAAACGGTGAGCTACAACGGCAAACTGTATAAAGCCCGCTGGTGGACGCAGGGGGAACAGCCCGGTTCCACACAGGACGGCGCCTGGGAGGATCTGCTCACCGCAGACCCTAACGCCGCAGGCACGCCCCAGCCGGACGGCGTCGCCAATGTGCCCATCGACGCCTCTTCACCAAAAAATTCAGACACAGACACCTTTAAAGTGGTGGGCTATTATCCCAGCTGGAAACCGGACGGCCTTGGCAAAGTGGATTTCAACGTCCTCACCCATCTCAATTACGCCTTCGCCATCCCCACGGCTGACGGCGGGCTTTTACCGCTTGAAAATGGGGATACCGCAAAGCAGCTGATAGAGGCGGCCCACAAAAACGGCGTCCGGGTATCCATCGCCGTCGGCGGCTGGAGCTATAACGACATCCCGCTTGAGCCCACCTTTATCAGCGCCACCGACACCCCCGAAAAACGCAAAAAATTCGTCGACGCTATCATCGCTCTGTGCGATGAATACGGCTTCGACGGCGTGGACATGGACTGGGAGCATCCACGGGTGGACGGGACCTCGGCCAGCCAGTACGAGGCGCTGATGCTCGAACTCAGCCAGCGCCTGCACGCCGAAGGCAGGCTGCTCACCTCGGCCGTGATCTCAGGCGCAACGCCGGACGGCAACATTTATTATGACGCGGCCGCGCACACCAATGCCGTGTTGAACGCGGTGGATTGGATCAACGTCATGGCCTATGACGGCGGCGACGGAGAGCGCCACTCGGGCTATGACTTTGCGGTGGCCTGCGGGGTCTACTGGCATGAAACGCGGGGTCTTCCGTCTGAAAAAGTAGTGTTGGGCGTGCCCTTTTACGCGCGGCCAAGCTGGGCGGCTTACGACGACATTTTAGCCGCCGTGCCCACCGCGGGCCAATCCGACATCGCCGATTACAACGGTATGCAGGTGTATTATAACGGCGTGGATACCATCCAGAAAAAGACCCGCTATGCCAAAGGAAACCTGGGCGGTATCATGATTTGGGAGGTTACGCAGGATACGGCCGACCGTTCTCAAAGCCTGCTTGCCGCCATCGGCGAGGCGGCCAAATAAACGCCTCCATTTTTTACCGCTCTGACGGCGAAACGCCGTCTTTGCGACGCCAAAAACCGCACCGTTTCCTCTTTTAAAATCTCCGATACTATGGGCCTTAGCGCCGCTTTAGCCCTTGCGGCCTTCCGCCCCCTGCCGGGCAGTTATTCACCCAACCGCACAGAAGCGCCCCAGACAAACGGGATATAACCGCCGGATATAAATAAAAAGCAGCACAAAGGCCGGACGCTCATCACAAAGCGTCCGGCCTTTTCTATACCCGGCACATGGGCCTGCCTGTCGTCTCAACGTGAGGCAGGCAAAAAACGAAGAACTTTCTCAAAGCGGCCGCCGGCACACTGAAAGCCTTTTCTTTACCCGGCTGTTGAATTTTACAGCCGCAGCTGCGGGGTGCCCTCTTCTTCGTCCGGCGCGGGGATATTCATGGTCAGCCCGTCCTCTCCGGCAAGGCCCTCCTGTTTCAGCATCGACTGCATAACGCTGATCTCCGCGTTGATATCCATGGCGCTGCGCTGAAAAAGCCCGTCCAGCAGTTTTTCAAACGCCGCGTTGATGGTGTCCAGCGAGGCGTGGATGTTTTGCATGGCGGAATTTATCGTCTCGCCCTCAATATCCTGCGCGTCCATCTCATCGTATACCCGCAGCAGTTTTAAAGTGGTGGGCAGATAGTACCGCAGAAATTTCCCCACCTCCGGCTCACGCTCGGGATGTTCCTCAACAAAACGGAATATCTTTCCCGCTGTCTCCTCCAGATGCTTGATTTTCGCGGCCATTTCGGCATTTTCTACCCGGCTGCGGATATCCGTCATCTCGGCAAGAAAACGCCGGCTCTCGTCCAGCGTGCCCGCCTCCTCTTTCTGCTCTTTTTTCGGGGCGCGGGCCGGACGGCTTGCCGCCTGCATATAGGTCTCATAAACCGACCTGTCCAGCATCACGCATGAGCGGTCGGGGCTGAAATACAGCTCTTTAAAATAGCCTTTGGCCGCCAGCTTCTGCAGTTCTTTTATCACGGTACGGCGGCTTTTTTGCAGCATCTGGGCCAGCGTCTCCACCTCGCACATTTTCCGCTCTCCCATCACGGCAAGGTATTGTTTATAAAGCTGGTTATAATGAAAAACCAGTCCTCCTCCGGTAATCAACGAGACCGAGCCCAAAAAAAGCGGAACCGTCACAAGAAGAGTAAACGGATTCAGCACAATGGCAAGCGGAATCGCGGCTGAGAGAGAGATGGCGGTTAAAAATACGCCGCCAAAAATCATCAGCCCCCCCTGAATGCCTTTGCTCATGGTACCGGCCGCCTGGGGGCGGTACGGCCGCGCCGCCCTTCTGGCCGAAGCCTCGCTGAACGCGCTGTCCATTTTTTTCATCGCGTTGTCCACCACCGGGCCCACCTGCCGCATGGCTTTTTCAACCGCCGGGCCCACGCTTTCCATCGCCTTGCTCACCCCGCGTGAAACGCTGTCGCAAACATCGCGCAGCGGGTCGCCCCCGGGCTGCTGTGCGGGCCCGTGGGGGGTATTTTGCGTGCCCGGCGGGGTGCCGGGCCATTGATATTCAGTATGCTGGTCGTTCCAATCTTTTTGTTCGCTCATGTGTGCCGAACCTTTCTTTACATCGTGATACTTTCTGTTTTATTATAACTGATTCTCTGCCGCTTGGCAAGAAAAACAGGCCCGCGCTTTTATTCCTGTCTGCGGTATTTTTTGGCGCGGCGGCTTTTCGATGAAAAAGGCGCTTTCCGCCATAAAACGAAAAGCGCCTTTTTCTTTTTTCATCTGTTTGGCTTTAATTGAGCGCCCGCAAAATATCCTCAATGCCGTGGGCGTTTTCACTCACAAGGCGCACCGGCCTCGTATAGTCCAGGCTCATCAGCCCCAGAATGCTTTTCGCGTCGGCAATGGCCCCTTCCGCGTCGTGCACGCCGATCTCATCCTCATAGCGGTTGGCGACGCCCACAATATTGCGGATCTGATTCATCTCTTTTACCACAACGGTCTTTATCATATCAATTCCCTCCTTTGAGGTTCCTTCCCCACTTTTATTATATTCACCCTTTTTTTCAAAAGACGCTTTTTTATATGCGCTTTTGGATAGCACTCAGTATATCCGCGGCCGGCCCCGCTTGCAATGTATATTCTTGGCCGGTTTTTCTTTTCTTATTTTCTGTTTTCTCTTGTTTTTTAAAAAATTTTTTGTGTTTTTTATATGTGTTATCCAGTTTTTTCCTTTTTTCTTGAAAATACGCCCCGATTTGAGCCGTATTTTTTTGTTGTTATTTTTATTGTTCGGCATGGCCGCATTTTGCCACGCGCCGGGCGGATAAGCAGGCGGATAAAGGGTAAAAGCCTCAGCATTATCGTTTCTAAGCCACGTTCTAACTGGTATTTGAAAAATCAAAACCGCCCTCTATTTTTGTAAACAGCACGGTACACGGCTTCAAAAATATACGGCCTCCTGCGCTTTTTGCCCGGTGTCCGCGCGCTGTCCGCCAAAAGTACGCGCTCCATCTCAAGGCATATTTTCAGTGCATCAGCGGCAGCACAGCCAAAACCAAGCCCGGGATGCCGGTCCCCGGCGTCCCGAAACAGGCAAAACCTTTCTTATTTGCATCTGATACCTGGCTTTGGCTCTTTATTCTTAAAACCGTACCGCTCACCCGCGCCCACCCTGCGCTGCGGCAAACCGCGACGCTTATTTTTTAGTCTCAATTCAACAAAAAAATATAAGCTGGCGATATCTTGCTGTATCTCTGCCTTGAACTACACATTAAAATATAGTAGGATGCAGATATGAAACATTTTTAGATATCCTCCATTTATATAAGCAAGAAATCAATGATGAAGGAGGGCATACGATATGAAAAAACTTTATCTTTTATTTGGATTCATATTGTCAGCATCTCTTGTTTTTACAGGATGCGTAAAAAATATTGAAGATTCCAGCATGGAT
>JAUNTE010000167.1:4136-4878 GCA_030538855.1 Oscillospiraceae bacterium | reverse complement strand
ATAGTCCACCACCTTATGTACAAATACAATCTGCTGCTGATTCAGCCCTTGCTCATTGATAAACCCAGAAAACACCTGCATAGCGGCTTCATACTCCAGCTTTGCAATCTTGCGGACGAGCAGCCCAAAAGGCGTGTCACCAAACTCTTTTTTGTAGTCCTCTTCGTTGCCAAGTTCTTTGGTTAAAATATCCGACAGTGTTTGATAATCAAGCTCTGTCAGTTTCACATTATTGCGTAGTTTCCATATCGCGGTAGCATCTTTGTGCTGTTCAATATAACGATTGACTTTAAGGCGGTAATCTTCAAAGGTATATGCTTCTCCGATGCTTTCGCCTTCCTTTGCAGCAAGCACCGCATCTGTCAGATCAGTATAAACCGTTCGTTGCCCGCTGCCCTCATCAATCGTAAATTTTATAAGCCCACGAAGTTCTGCGCGTACCTGTTCCAAATTCAACAGGTCACAGTTTGTCCAAAATTCATCTGTGGGTATCGTGGTAATCAATGGAAGTTTAGCCTTCACCTGCGGGATGGCAGTGCGCCCTGCAAGATCATGGGCTAGATTGCAAAGCTGAGCCTTTAGCTTTTTAAATATAGATGCCGATTCACATGTTGCCAACATCAGCCCATACATAAAATTGTCAAAACGCTTTGCATACTCATCCTGTTCCTCGTTATAGACAAGCGGCGCTAGGCGGTGAATCAAGTCATGCTTGTCTTGTTCGCTGATTTTCTCAAATGCA
>JAUNTE010000167.1:0-4126 GCA_030538855.1 Oscillospiraceae bacterium | reverse complement strand
CTTTAAATTTCTCCACTGTGCCCAACTGCAAGCGAACAGATATCAGTTCCGTATTAAGTGCAGCCACCTGATTACAAAGAATTTGCGCCAGTTCTTTTCGCAAAGCACCATGCTTCTCATCCCCGAAACGCACTTCTTGCAGAAGGGCAATCAGCCGTACTTGTTTTGCGAAAATTGCTTCCGAAAGGGTCTGGGTTTCCCTGCCCTCTATGCCGTTGGCATTGGTGCGGAAAAACTCGAAATTCTGGCAATAATCAAAAATATAAAAGCGCCGCTTTTCACTATAAGCACCATCTAATGAGTCCATGCAAGAAAGGCCTTTACACAGTCTGGTGCCCCGTCCAATCATCTGCCAAAACTTCGTCTTTGATCGCACCTTTTTGAAAAACACCAGATTGACCACCTCCGGCACATCAATGCCGGTGTCCATCATATCCACTGAAACAGCAATCTGCGGCTGCTTATTGGGCTGCTTAAAATCATCAATCAGCGTTTGTGCATAGGCATCCTCACAAACAATGCGGCAGGCAAAGTTCCCCTTGTACTGAGGGTAGAGCACGTCAAAGCGGTCAAGGATAAACTGAGCATGCTTCTTGTTCTGGGCAAAAATAATGGTCTTGCCAATGCGGTCGCCGCCCTCTACTTTAATGCCTTTTGTCATAAGGTCTTGCAGTACCATATCAACCGTGTGCTCATTAAATACAAATTAATTGAGCTTTGGTGAAGGAATAAAGTCAGGCAATTCACCGTCATCCTCGGCAAAGTCCTCCTCATACCGCTGCTTGTCCTCATCAGACAGTTCTTCGTATACAATACCCTCCTCCAAAAACTTGGTGGTGACCTCAATATTATAAAAAGGAACCAATACATGGTCAGTCTGCACAGCAGTTTCATAGTCGTAGGCGTAGGTTGGCACACCTGCTTCCATCTCAAAAAAGTCGTAGGTGTTGCGGTCCACATCGGTTTTCGGTGTGGCTGTCAGCCCCACCACAAGAGAATCAAAATAGGCGAAAATCGCACGATACTTTTTGAAAATACTGCGATGCGCTTCATCCACGATAATCAAATCAAAATGAGCAGGAGTAAAAAGCCGCTGGCCATCTTCGGTTTTGGCGGTGTCAATGGCATTTAAAATGGTGGGATAGGTGGAAAACACAATTCTTGCGCTTTTATCGTCTTTGTTTGACAGCAAATTGCAAAGGGACATATCAGGCAGATAGTTCTTGAAATCGTCCTTCGCCTGCTTCACCAGCGCTGTACGGTCTGCCAAAAAAAGAATATTTGTGATATACCCGCCACGGGAAAGCACATCGGTGAGGCTGGATGCCGTCCTGGTTTTCCCCGTACCGGTTGCCATCACCAAAAGGCTTTTTCGGTGTCCTGTGGCAATATTATCGCAAACAGCACGGATTGCTTCTTTCTGGTAATAGCGGTCGGTGATGCGGTCGTCAATGACAATGCGGCTAAGCTCACGGCGTTCGTCCCGGCGGTTAATAAGCTTTTCTAAGTCGCTTTTAGAGAATAAACCGCTGACCAAGCGCTGCGGATAGCTCTGGTCATCCCAAAAGTAGGTTTCAAAGCCGTTGGTGCAGAACATCAGCGGTCTTCTCTGACACTTGCGCTCGATGGCATCGGCATATAGCTTGCATTGCTGACGACCGATATTGGGGTCTTTGCTGGTGCGTTTGGCTTCCACCACCGCAAGGGGCTTTCCGTCCTTGCCCAAAAGCACATAGTCCACAAAGCCAAGCTGGCTGTCCACGCCTGCCATATCTTCTACTGGATATTCCTCGATACAATCCTTGTTTTCACCCTCGAATACCCATCCCAACAGCTTCAAATCAACATCTATGTACTTCTTGCGTGTGGCAAACTCGGAAAGGTCGTCCGGCGTAAAGGTGCGCTGGGGCATTTCAGTTGTTTTAAGTTCCATAAACTGCGGGGAGTGTGCGGCAATCTGTGCCTGCAAGCGGGCAATTTCCTCATCCTTTTGGGCGATGATACTCTGCTGCTCCTTGATTGCCTTTTCATCCACTATAACCTTTTCAGTTGGTATAAGTGCCTCGGAAAATTTACGTTCCTCATAATTTGCACCATAGCAGTAGTCAATCCACTGGATAAACTCAAACAGCCCAGAAAGTGAAAGCATGGCATCGCTTTTGGATACCTGCTTTTCGGTATGTACAGCTAAATTGCCTAGCTTTACGATAAAGGGGAGCTTACCCCATGTTTGATGGTCTACGGCAAAGCGAAAGCTGGGTTCATGGATGAGGGATTGTAAATTGTCCTTATAGGGCATTTGCATGGTAGTATCGGCAGAATACACCCACTTTACGCCAAGTTCCAAGGCTTTTCTTGCCCCCACCGCCGCCATAGCGGGGGATGTTGACAGTACACGTTCCGCCTCGATACAAGCGGAGGAAAACAGCATATATTCGGTTTGATTTTCTAAAAAGCTGAAGTTTGACACGACATTCACTCCTTTCCATGTGTCTTATTATAAGAAATTTCTGCTAAGCTCCCCGCTAGTTCAATAAGGAATTGTACATTTGTAGCCATTTCACGATATTCACAGCAATAACGTAAAACTTCAAATGCTTTTCCGCACTCTTTTAATGCCAGGTTAAAGTTTTCTCGTTTTTCATTAGTACAAGGATGAATACTTTTAATCTTCTCTTTGATTTGTTGTGACAAATGATTGTACAAATCGAAAAGATCATGCTTATTTTCAGGTTTCTTAATGGTGTAGAAATTAAATCGTTCTCTTAATAGCAATGATTTTAAGTATAATTCGCAGGTAAATGCCGCATTAGCAATTAGTGGCTCTGTGCACTCTATGATATTAGATGCACTCCTTACAAGAAACTCCATATACGTTTGTGCTAGCTTATAAAACCTGTCGGCAAGTTGATTAAAGTCCTCGTCGGTTTCAAGTTGATTGCTTTTAAAATTTCTATCCATTTGAAAATATGCCAATATAGTCACCACTCAATCTGTACCTTAATCCTGCAGTGCTTTGATCAGTCTGAAAAAATTCCGTGTAATCGAGTAACCCAGTGACAACACATATTTCAGCGATTATTGCCCATCTTTACGAAATAAAAATTGCTTGCTGTGATCATCACTGGCAGGAGTGTTTCTATGTAAGCAAACAAGCTTGTTTGCAATAAAATACTTACAGAACAGAAGTTGTTCTGCATAATCATCGAATGCTAAGGTGATATCTTCTGGCATAGCTTATCACCTCACTCAAAATATTCTTGCATTAAGCTGTTAAACAAATTCTCCGCTTCGGTGAGGGCTTTTTGCACCTGCTCCTTTTGGGATTCAATTTCGGTGACGATGGAAGCGAAGCGGGTTTGGACATCTGATGGTGGAATGGGTATAGAAAGTTTTCTAATGTCCCCTAATGCTATGAATTTTTGTGTTCCTCCTCGGTTTGCCTTTTGTGTTGCATTTTCAAAGAATGAAGAAGATAGCAGTGTTTTAATAAATATATTACACATGATTGAGCCAGCAAATTTTATAATGGCTACATTTTTAACAGCAAACTCCCGATCAACATTTACAATAACAGGATTCCCAATCGTCCCAATCATCGGCATAATAATATCACCTTTATCTACCTTTGAACGTTGGTTAATCTTTATCAAGTCTTTTTGTGAAATCAGGTTTGTTGTAAAAAAATCGATGTAGCCTTGTGATACATTTTTGGAAGTCACTAAAGGATATCCCTCTGCAACATAAGCAGGTGAATCATGTGTACCATCTCTTACATCACATACACTTTGCAAGGACTGCATCTCCCAACCCTTTTCATTGGTCACAGGATCGCCAAACATCTCATAAAACACCGACTGTACCAGCTTGTCCAGCTCAGCAAGCTGTTCCTTGTAACCTTTGGCAATCTCGCTTGCAAGGTCAAGGTTTTTCGCAATGCGCTTTTGCTCGTCTAAGGGCGGGAGAGGCAACTCAATTGATTGAACAATAGCTTTTGATATTTCTTTAAAGGTTGCACCTCGGCCAAGAGAATTCAAATAATCAGTTTTATCTTTTAAAAACCAGTAAAGGTATTTATTAATAATATGTGCTGAGCAAACTAAATTCTTAAATCCTTGATTACAAT
>JAUNTE010000166.1 GCA_030538855.1 Oscillospiraceae bacterium | reverse complement strand
GACCTGCGCCCAAATAGAGGAACTGGAGTTGGATATTGACCCGGAAAGAAAAATAGAGCATTTGCCGGTGTCTGACCAGCAGTTCGTCAAAATTTTAAAAGCCCTTTCAGTACAGCCGCGCATTTTGATCATGGATGAACCCACTTCTATGTTCAATGTGGAAGACGCGGCTAAAGTGCTGGAACTTACTCGGAAAATTACGCAAAAAGGCATCGCCGTGATCTATATTTCTCATTTTTTGGATGAGGTGGTAAAGATCGCCGACCGCATTACGGTTATCCGCGACGGCGCCGTTGTGAATACATATAATAACCAAAATCATGATACGCCTATCACCGTCATCACGCAGGATATGGTGGGCCGACCGGTGGAGATGTTCTACGACAAAGAACGCCACCCCATTAAAGGGCCTATGCTTGAGGTGAAAGATCTGCAGCTGTCAAAAGACAGCCCTAAAATCAGCTTTACTGTACATGAGGGAGAGATTTTAGGGTTTGCAGGGATGGTGGGATCTGGCCGTACCGAGATGGTGCGCGCGCTGGTGGGCGCCGACGCACGTTACGGGGGCGAAATTTTTATTCATGGCAGGCCGGTGGAGATCAAAACCCCCAAAGAGAGTATTGAGCATGGGTTTGCCTTTATTACGGAGGATCGCCAGAAGCTTGGCCTGGCTTTAGGCCTGAGCGTACTTGAAAACAGCACGGTAGTGGGGATGCGTGACCGCATCAAAGGTTTTTTTGTAAACATAAAAAAGCACCCTCCGCTGATAGGCGGGCTGATGAAAGAGCTTCGCGTAAAAACGCCTTCGGTCTGGACGGAAGCCGTTTATCTGTCCGGCGGCAATCAGCAGAAGGTAGTGCTTGCCAAATGGCTGTTTGCGCAGCAGGAAATCTATATTTTTGACGAACCTACCCGGGGTATTGACGTAAACGCAAAAGCAGAATTTTACAAACAGATGTCGGCGCTGACAAAACAGGGCAAATGCATTATTATGATCAGCTCAGATATGCCAGAGCTGATCAGTATGAGTGACCGTGTTTTGGTGGTGCGCGACGGCGCGATCGACGCGGAATTGACCGGAGACCAGATCAACGAACAGGAAATCATTAAAAAAGCGTTAGGAGTGAAAAAGAATGGCTGATAAAACTGCAAAAAAGTCTTGGGACGTCAAACGTTTCTTTAAAGATCAGCGTACGCTGCTGGCCATTGTTATTGTAGCGATCGTCCTCATTGTATCGCTGATAAACCCCAAGTTTATCATGGTCAGCAATATCATTACTATTTTTCAGCAGATCAGCGTACTCGGCATTCTTACCATGGCTATGAGCATGCTTCTTATTTCAGGGGGCATCGATCTGTCGATAGGAAACATCATGGTGGTTTCGGGCGTGGTGATGAGCGTACTCATCGGCAGCGGCGTGCCGACGTTTGTGGCGCTTTTGGCAGGGCTGCTGGTTGGTACGGTATGCGGCCTTATCAACGGCGTCATCATAGCCAAAAGCAAATGTATCCCGCTTATCATCACCCTGGGTACCAGCCAGGCTTTTTATGGTATCGCACTGAGCGTTTCAGGCGGAAGCATCATGAGTTTTAAGGGCGCTTTTAACGGGCTGAAAGCGAAGATCGCGGATATTTTTCCTGTTATGCTGCTGGTACTGCTGTTTATGACAGCGGTAGCCTATGTTTTGATGAATTATACCAAGTTCGGCCGGCGTATCGTAGCCATTGGCGGAAATGAAAAAAACGCGTTTTTATCTGGTATCAGCGTCACAAAATATAAGATCATCATCTATGGGATCGCGGGCTTGTTCTGCGCGGTGGCCAGTATTGTTTTCTGCGCGCGTATCGATTCCATCACCTCTAATGCGGGCTCGGGATATGAAACGGACGCTTTGACGGCGGCTATCATCGGCGGCGTTACCTTCGACGGCGGCAAAGGGACGATCGGGGGCGCTTTTCTGGGCTGTCTTTTGATGGGTGTCATCAAAAATGCAATGAACATCTTGTTGGTGCCCACCTACATTCAAACGATCGTAACCGGCTGTATCATTGTAGCGGCGGTGGTGTTGAGCAATATCAACAACATCAGAAAAAAATAAACTTCTCCGTATTTTGAAGAGAGAGGAAAGGAATGGTGTTTCATGGTATACGTCGCGATTATTGGGGCGGGCTTTATGGGAAAAACGCATCTTACCGCTTATAAGACGATGAATAACGTATCTGTCGCCGCTGTGTGCGATTTAGATGCCGGACAGGGAGAAGCGTTGGCGCTGGAAGCAGGGTGCCCGTGGTATGCCGACTGCGAAACCATGCTGAAGAAAGAAAAAATCGATGTGGTGGATATCTGCCTGCCCACTTTTTTACATGAACAGTTCGCACTGTTAGGTATCAGCTATCATAAGCATATCTTTTGTGAAAAGCCGGTCACCCTGACGATGGAATCTCTGGAGCGTATGCTCTCAAAGGCTGAAGAAGCGGGCGTACAGTTTGCCGTGGGGCAGGCGATACGTTATTGGCCTGAATATGTGGCAGCCAAAAAGTTGTATGACGGCCATGAATTGGGAGAGATCAAATATGCGCGTTCCAGCCGCATGTCTGTTCACCCCAAATGGAGCGAGTGGTACCGCAGGCCTGAGAACAGCGGCGGCGGCCTGTTTGACCTGCACCTGCACGATGTGGATTTTCTGTGTTATCTTTTTGGAAAGGTAAAAAGCGTATATTCTTCAGGCAGAAAAAACGACGTTGGCTGTTGGAACCATGTGGCGAGCATTTTGAATTTTGAAAATGGCGTCAGCGCTGTGGCGGAGGGCATTATCGAAATGCCGCAGGGGTTTCCGTTTACGATGGAATTGAACATCGTGGGAGATAAGAAGAGCTATGCTTACTATATGAGTGCCGGAGATAATCTGGAGGATGTAGGTTCGGCACGGCGCACCGCATATTTATACGGCGTGGGCGACACGCCCGACAAACTTGCGATAGAACCCTATGACGCATATACGGCCGAGCTGGAAGACTTTATCCGTCATATCGACGAGGGGACCCCGATCAGTGTGATCACCCCGGACGACGTGCGGCATGTGCTCAAGGTTATCTTATCTATACGCCAATCACTTGAAACGGGTGAGATCGTTTATCTGTAATGATAATGATATAGAAAGAGGTGCTTTGATGAAAAAAGGATTCAGCATGTTTTCTTTTTCACCCGATACCGAATTGGGCTGGGCTTTCGGCCATATAAAAAAGGCCGGTTACGACGGGGTTGAGCCGATACTGAGCGAAGACGGTTATCTGAATTGTGCCACGTCTGAAAAAGAGGTGCTGGCCATCGGCCGCATGGCGGCGGAAAATGGACTTGAAATACCAAGCGTAGGGGTATGGAGCCTTTGGGAAAATAATTTGGTATCTGATGACGCGGCAATACGGCAGAAAGCGTTTGATATTGTACGCCGTCAAATCGAATTCGCGCATTTGCTGGGGGCCGACAGCATTTTAGTGGTGCCGGGATATGTGGGATGCGATTTTGCCTCAAAGCCGGAACGTATCCGTTATGACGTTGCTTACGAGCGCAGCCAACAGCAGTTATTAAAATTAGAGCCTTATGCAAGGCAGGCAGGCGTAAAAATCGCGATTGAGAATGTTTGGAACCGTTTTTTGCTTTCACCGTTGGAAACAACGCGGTTTATAGACGAAATAGGATCGGATTATGTGGGCGTTTATTTTGACGTTGGCAATATCGTGTATATCGGTTATCCAGATCATTGGATCGAAATTTTAGGCCCCCGCATCAAAAAGATACATTTGAGCGATTATCGCGCCGGTCAGGCGGGATTGGGCGCATTTGTGGATTTAATGGCAGGAGACGTGGATTTTTGTGCCGTTGCAAAAGCCCTGGCCGCAATCCATTACGATGATTGGCTCACGCTGGAGATGCTTCCTAATTATAAACAGTTCCCGGAGATAAGCATGTTTTCAGACAAATTTGCCATGGACAAGATCGTGCAATTGATCCAGGCAGAAAAATGTAATGGATAAAAACAGGCCGGTGAAACCCCAATACGGTTTCACCGGCCTGTTTTACGGCGGTTTGTAAAAGCTTGCCAACTTATCGGATAAAAGGTATGATGGAAAACAAATGGAATAAACCTCTGCGGCAAATGTGCCGGGCTGGTCTATCGCCCGGTTTTATAAAGGCCAGCCTGCCGGCCTTAAATAATGTTAGGGCTGCGGTTTTATTGCTGTGCGATGAAACCGAAGTTTTTCGGTTTGCCGCGCGATGAAAACAGCCGCAAGGCTGTTTTCGGCCGTGTGTCCCGGATGGCCGCTTCAGCGGCGAGGACAAGGCCATTGCCATAGAAATCAAATATTTAGTAATAAAAAGTCGGGGTAAAGCTGATAGAGGAGGGGAATATGCAGATCGACAGGTTGATTGGGATATTATCTGTTTTGATGCAGATGGAAAAAACAACGGCACCTTATTTGGCTGAACGGTTTGAGGTATCGCGCCGCACCATCAGCAGAGATATCGATACCCTTTGCAGAGCGGGTATACCGTTGAGAACTGTGCAGGGGAAAAACGGCGGCATCTCAGTGGAGAAGGGCTATAAAATAGATTCAAAATTATTGACTGGCGGTGAATTGGAGGCTATCTTAATAGGGCTGGAGGGGATGGACAGCGTAGCTGAAGAAGCTTCATACCGACGGTTGGCTGAAAAGTTACAGCCAAAAAGCAACCGGCAGAAAACGCCGTTTCATATCGATTTGGCTTCTTTTTATAAAGAAAGCCTTGCGCCGAAAATCAATTTGTTAGAAAAAGCTATCAGACAGACGAAAATCGTCTCTTTTTATTACTATGGCTATCAGGCAGAAGGAGAACGCGAGGTTGAACCGTATCTGCTGGTATATCGCTGGTCGTCATGGTATCTATGGGGA
>JAUNTE010000165.1 GCA_030538855.1 Oscillospiraceae bacterium | reverse complement strand
AGGGAAACGTGACAACACTGCCGCCGGCATCGCAGAGCGGCGAAAGCGCACCGGCCGCGCCCACAGCGGGCGGGCCGAAGGGAGAAAACAGCGGGGAGGCACAGCAGCCTGCAGAGGCCGGGGCGCAGGGACAAGCGGGAGAGGCCCAGACGCCGGAAGGATGGATATGGCCGGTAGAGGGCAACCTATCCAGAAGGTTTAGCGAAAACCACCCCGCGATGGACATCAATGCAGAATATGGGGAGCCGATAGCGGCCGCGCTGCCGGGAAAGGTGATAAAAGCGGCGTATACGGCGAAAGGGTATGGCTGGCATGTGATCATAGAGCATGACGGCGGCTTTACCACACTTTACGCACACTGCAGTTCTTTGGCGGTGGAGGAAGGAGACGCCGTCGAAGCGGGGCAGACGGTAGCCTATGTGGGCAGCAGCGGCTGGTCTACCGGAAACCACTGCCATTTTGAGGTGAGACAGGGGGAAACCAACCTGGAAGAGGAGGCTTACGGAGGCTGTGTGGACCCGGCGGCGTATTACCCGGATAGATTTGCAGCGGAATAAAAGGCGGCGCCGGTTTTCAGGCCGGGAGAGACCGCCCATGTAAACCGCGGACGGCAGAAAGAGGTTTGCTGCGTACAGAAATGTATATGATGGCAGGCTGCCAACGAGAGCCGCGGGGGGACGGGAGGTCCCCCCGCGGCTTTTCATTTGCAGAAGAAAACCACCGGCACGGCCGGTGGTTTCAAAGCTTTCGTTATGCCCCAAAAAATATCCGAACGAAGTGAGAAACTGTTAAAAATTGGTAGAAAAATAAAAGTGGGCATTGCAATGGCAAACAGGGGGACACCTTATCGCTGTTTTAATAGCAGGAGGGCGCTCTATACAAGCGAAAGGAATATAGGCTCCGCTGATAATAAGCCTCAAAGGGGCTTGTGCAAACCACCGGCATGGCCGGTGGTTATGATTGCAATAAAAAACTACCGCCTGTACCGAGAACCTGCGGGAAAGCTTTCGCGTTCAGTAAAAAACAGAAACTGAAAACAGGAAATACACACAATTAGGGATAAAACAGATTGAATAGAAGTGGATGCAAAGGAAGTTAACCAGAGGCAAAGGTAAGGGCATGAGCTGTCAAAGCTGATATAGCAGGATCCACTTATCTGAAATTGCCTGCTGGATGTGAACCCTTGCAGGCAGCGTCCATCATATGCGCCTTCGGGCACTGTCAGGTTTCATAGGGCTTTGCCCGCATAAAAAGACTTATCAGCTACGCTGGTGGTGGGTTCTTTTTATGAAGGCGAAAACCACCGGCAGTGCCGGGCTGCTGAGGGAAAGCTTTCGCTTCAAAGAGCGGGTGGAGCGCGCTTGTGACACACGGGCCAGCGAATAAGCGGAAATATTGATGGAGCAGGCAAATTGCCCGTTTACAGGCGGCGGGGCGCAAAATGCGGACGAAAGAGGATGCGGTACTTTTTGAGACGCCTGCTTATGGGGCCTGCGATAGGGCCTACGCACACCACCAGTTTCGCTGGTGGTGTTCACTGCCTTTTTATGGAGAACAGCGGGCCTTGTTTATCTAAAGCCTTACAAAGACAGGATGATGGTGTCAGGAAAAAGTACAATAGGGCAAAACGGTATGTACCTGCGCATTTTGTATAAAATATGCGAAAAAAAGGAGAAGAAGATTTCAATTTGATTTTATTGGAACATCTTACAAAACGTGGTATACTAAAAAACAGGAATGTAAAAAGACTGGAATGGATAAAATGGAAGAGATAAGAAAAGAAAATAAGATGGGCGTTATGCCGGTTGGCAAACTGCTGTTCAACGTGTCGCTGCCGCTGATGTTCTCAATGCTGGTACAGGCGCTTTACAATGTGGTGGACAGTATTTTTGTGGGGATGGTCAGCCCTGCGGCCTTTAAGGCCGTGTCGCTGGCTTTTCCCGTGCAGAGCCTGATCATCGCCGTCAGCGTGGGCACCGGCGTGGGCCTGAACAGTTTATTGAGCCGCCGTTTGGGTGAAAAGAAGAATGAAGAAGCCAGCCGCGCCGCCGTAAACGGGCTGTTTTTGGCGGTGTGCAGCTGGGCGGTGTTCGCCTTGTTCGGGGCGTTTGGGTCGGGCTGGTATATCGGCCTGTTTGACAAAGACCCCGCCGTTTTGGAGATGGGGACGCAATATCTGTTTATTGTCACCGTGTTCAGTATAGGCTGTTTTGTTGAGATCGCCTGCGAGCGGATCATGCAGTCTACCGGCAATACCATGTACAATCTGCTGATGCAGGGTACCGGCGCGGTCATCAATATCATCCTTGACCCCATTCTTATTTTCGGGCTTTTTGGGCTGCCCAAAATGGGGGTGGCGGGGGCTGCCGCCGCCACGGTGACAGGCCAGCTTATCGCCATGGTGCTGGGCCTGTGGCTGAATTTGCGTAAGAATAAAGAGATCACCCTGAAGCTGCGCGGATTTCGCCCCAGCGGAAGGCTGATCAAAGAAATTTATATCGTGGGCGCGCCGTCTATTGTGATGCAGTCCATCATGGGTATTATGACCATGGGCCTCAACAAGGTACTGGGCCCTTTTTCAGAACACGCGGTATCGGTCATCAACGCCTATTTCAAATTGAACAGCTTTATTTTTATGCCGCTGTTCGGCCTGACGAACGGCATGGTGCCCATTATTGCCTATAATTACGGCGCGCGGCGGAAGCACCGCATGCTGAAGACCTACCGCATTGCCATGGTGACCAGCGTGGGGATGATGGCGGCGGGCACCTTGCTGTTTCAGCTGGCGCCCAGTTGGCTTTTAGAGATCTTTTCGGCCCCGGCCGATATGCTTGCCGTTGGTGTGCCCGCGCTGCGGATCATCAGCCTGAGTTTTATCGTGTCCGGCCTTGCCATTGTTACCTCGACGCTGTTTCAGGCCGTGGGCAACGGGACGTTCAGCCTGATTATTTCAGTGGTGCGGCAGCTGGTGGTGATTTTGCCGGTAAGTTTTGTACTGGCCTGCCTGTTTGGCATCAACGCCGCGTGGTGGGCCTTTGTGGTGAGCGAGCTGGTGGCGCTGGCGCTTTGCCTGCCCATGTACCGCAGCATTAAAAAACGGCTGATCGATCCGCTGCCGGATGAACCGGTGGTGGACGGAGCGAATGAATTAAAAAAGTAAAAAGGAGACGATGATATGAAAATCAGCAGAGGGTTGAGCATTGCGGGCCTGACGGTCAGCATTATCGCTGTTTTAACGTCTGTCGTGGCCCTTACCTTAAGCGCTGTGGGGATGGCGCGTACCTCAAAAAAACGCCGTATCAAATAAAAAGGCGGTGGCGAAGCGATGATTTTGGCCGTTGATATCGGCAATACCCATATCGTGGTGGGCTGCCTGACAAAAGAAGGGGCGGCTTTAAAAGCGCGCATTGCGGCCGACCGGCTGAAAACGCAGGATGAATATGCCCTGATACTTGAAAACCTGCTGCGTCTGCATGGTTTACAGGGCCAAACCATGGAGGGAGGCATCGTCTCGTCGGTGGTGCCCGGCCTTACCGCGGCCCTGCGGGGGGCGGTGACGACCGTAACGGGGAAAATGCCCCTTACCGTGGGCGCGGGCTTAAAAACGGGGCTGAATATTAGAATGGATACCCCGGGAGAGCTGGGGGCCGACCTGGTGGTGTCGGCGGTGGCCGCACTTGAAAAATATCCCCGGCCGACGCTGATTTTTGATATGGGCACGGCTACGACGATGTCTCTGCTGGACAAAAGCGGCAGTTATGTGGGCGGGCTGATCGTGCCGGGCGTGCAGCTTTCTCTTGATGCGCTGGCGGGCAGGGCAAGCCAGCTGCCCCATGTGGGGCTGGAAAAGCCCAAAGGGCTGATAGGCACCAATACGCAGGACAGTATGAAGGCCGGGGCCGTATATGCGGGGGCCTCGATGCTGGACGGCCTTGTGGACAGGGTGAACGAGCTGCTGGAGACGCCGGTGACGGCTGTGGCCACGGGGGGCATTGCCGGGATGATTTTGCCCTACTGCAAAAGAGAGATCTGTTTTGACCCTGACCTGATGCTGCGCGGGCTGTGGCTTTTGTACTGCAAAAACAAAAAGTGAGCGGGGCTGTGCGAGAAAATACGTCGGCTGCGTGATAAAACGATAGGCTTGTATGAAAAGAGACAGGAAAAAAACGGCCTGCGGCAGGGGAAACGGGAAAAAGCGCCGCCCTTGAGATATAAAAAGGGCGGTTTGGTTTTTATATTCCACTCTGAAAATAAGGATACGAGTGAAAAACCTCCGGCTTTTCAGAAGTGGGTATGAGCCGCTGCTACCGCCAGCTATTGCCATCGCATATAGGAATGGACACGGGCAAATTGATGATGCCTAGCGGCCAACCGCTGATAGCGGCCTTTTCATACCGGTTGACACGTTTTACGATTTTATCTTTGTTTTTGTCCCGCCTCGCTGGCCCAAGCCTTTTTAAAAGCTGTTTTATGGAACCGAATGTTTTGTGCAGCGCGTACAGGATGCGGCAGCTTTTTGTTTATCGTTAAAACTTTTTCTGGACCTTCGGCACAGCCGGAGGTCTTTTTAAATTCGGAAACCACCGGCTGTACCGACGAAGGTACTGCGTACAAAGCTTTTGCTTCAGGCGAAGCAGGGTGGCGAACAGCGGGCTTCTGTCTGGAGGAAAGCTTCGGGGAAAAGGGTATTGCTGTTTAAAAGCGGGCTTCTGTCTGGAGGGAAGCTTCAGCGGAAAGGATGGTGCTGTTTTAACAGCGGCGGCACACGCGATACAGATAAAAAATATTTCGGCGCGTCTTGAAATGCCTGCCGGTAACACACCCTGATAGGGCCCGCGCATACCTTTGGTACATTTTGGGGCTGTTGACAAAGTCGCCCCTTGAAAAGCTTCGACGTTTCATTCCAGCATATTTCACAAAAATCCTCGGGAATACATCCA
>JAUNTE010000164.1 GCA_030538855.1 Oscillospiraceae bacterium | reverse complement strand
GCTTTTTAGGGGCCGCTTCAGTTTTGAACCGCTTTTTCCCCTTATTCCGTCTCCCACGCCACCGCCACGGTGCCCAGCCCAAGATGGATACTCAGCACGGGGCCGCCCTCGCGCAGAAGCAGCTCTTTATCAGGATATTTTTCCCGCAGCAGCGCCCACAGCACGTCCGCTTCGCGTTTTTCTCCGAAATAGTGCACCGTCAGCCTGCGCACATGCGGCGGGATATAAGCGGCAAGCTTTTTTGCCTGTTCGGCTTTGCCGCGCGCCACGCCGCCGCCCACGATGCCGCCGCTCTCCAGCAGCAGCAGCGGCCTCTGGTTCAAAATCGTCCCCATAGATTGACGAACGATGCCGATGCGCCCCGAGCGGCGCAGCGCCTCCATACTATTCACCGAAAAAGCCACGCCAAGCCTGCTGCGGTAATCCTGTACCGCGGCCGCCGCGTCGGCCAGCGTCAGCCCTTTTTCACACAGGGCGCGGGCGCGGTACAAAAGATAACGCAGGCACCCCGCCGTCAAATGTGAATCCACCACCTGGATATGCTCTTCTCCCGACAGCTGCGCGGCCCTTCGCGCAGAGGAATACGCCCCCGAAAGCCGTGAAGAGATAACGATGCATAAAACCTCAAACCCGCTGCGGCGCAGCTCGTCAAAGGTGCTGGCGTAAGCGGCTACGCCGGTTTGGGCGGTACGGGTGATCCTCGCCGCGGCAAGTACCCGCGCATAATCTCCGTTGGCGCCCGCCGCGCCCTCCAGATACCGGTTTTCATCCACAAAATAGGTGTGCGGCACAATACGCACGCCAAGCGCCCGCGCCTCCTGTGCGTCCATGCAGGCGGTCGAATCCGTCACCAGTGCGATCATTCGCTGTACACCCCCATTTTTCTAAACCTGTCATAGCGCCGCTGGGCAAGCTCGGCTCCCGTGTATTCCAACATCCTCCCCAGCGCTTCGTCCATCTCTTGTTGCAGGCTTTCACACTGTTTTTCAAAAGTCTTTTCCTGCGGGATGACCCGGTCGGCGACGCCCATGCGCAAAAGGTCCTGCGGGGTCAGCTTCAGACAGGCGCAGGCGTCCTTTACTTTTGAGGGGTCCTTCCACAGGATACTGGCGCAGCCCTCGGGGCTGATGACGGAATACACGCTGTTTTCCAGCATCCATACCTCGTTTGCCACCGCGATGCCCAGCGCTCCGCCGCTGCCGCCCTCCCCGATCAAAACCGAGAGGACGGGCGTGCGCAGCGCCATCATCTCACACAGGTTTTCAGCAATGGCAAGGCCTTGGCCGCGCTCCTCTGCGCCAAGGCCGCAAAAGGCCCCGCTGGTATCCACCAGCGTGACGACGGGGCGGTGAAATTTTTCAGCCTGTTTCATCAAACGCAGGGCCTTGCGGTAACCCTCGGGGTGCGCCATGCCAAAATTGCGGCGCATACGCTCAGAAAGCGTTTCGCCCCGCTCCTGCGCGATCACCGTCACCGGGCGGCCGCACAGCCGCCCCACACCCCCCACAATGGCCGCGTCGTCGCCAAAGCGGCGGTCGCCGTGCAGCTCGATAAATCCGGTAAAGATGTGAGAAATATACTGCCGCGCGGTGGGCCTGTCTTTGGCGCGCGCCGCCTGTAAGATACGGTAAGCTTCCTCCATGCGTTCAGGCCTCCTCTGCGGCGTGCAGCTTTAACAGCTCCGCCAATGTGTTTTTCAGCGCGGCGCGCGGGGTCACCATATCCAAAAAGCCCTTTTCCAAAAGAAATTCCGCTTTTTGAAAACCGTCCGGCAGCTTTTGACGGATCGTCTGCTCGATCACCCGCGGGCCCGCAAAGCCGATCAGCGCCCCCGGTTCGGCTATCAGGATATCCCCCTCCATGGCAAAGCTGGCGGTCACGCCCCCGGTGGTGGGGTCGGTGAGCACCGTGATATACAAAAGCCCCGCGTCGCTGTGCTTTTTCACCGCGCCGCTGGTTTTCGCCATCTGCATCAAAGAGTACATCCCCTCCTGCATCCGCGCCCCGCCCGAGACGGTGAACCCGACCACCGGCAGCTTTTTTTTCACGGCCCGCTCAAACGCGCGGGTGATCTTTTCTCCCACAACGCTGCCCATTGAGCCCATCATAAACCCGCCGTCCATCACAAACAGCGCGGCGCGCGCGCCGCCGATACGCCCCTCGCCCGTCACCACCGCGTCGTTTTCTCTGGTCTTCAGCCTTGCGGCCTTCACCTTGCCCGCGTAGCCGGGAAATTCAAGCGGGTCTTTTGCCTGTACACAGGCGTCCCACTCGGTAAAGCTGCCCTCGTCGCACACCATGGCAATGCGGCTGCGCGCCGACAGCCTGAAATGGTGCCCGCAGCGGGGGCACACCCCGTTTTGCGCCGCCAGTTCTTCGGTGGGCCGCAGTTCTTCACACATCGGGCATTTGGTATAAAGGCGCTGGGGCACGCTGGGCTTTTCGCCCTGCATGCCGGGGACGTACCCCTCCAGCTGATTGCGGCTTTTTTTAAAATTAGATGGTTTCAGCATAGTTTAGTTCCTCTTCTGCATGTCTTCAAGAAAGCCCGTATCATAGCTGCCGGCGGTAAAATCAGGATGTGAAAGAATGTCCATCTGCAGCTCGGCGGTATGGCTGACGCCTTCGATCACCAGCTCACACAGGGCGGCCTGCATCTTACGCACCGCCTCCTCACGGGTACGGGCATGGACGATCAGCTTGCCCAAAAGCGAATCATAAAAGGGCGGTACCAGATAATCCTGATACAACGCCGTGTCAAAGCGCACCCATGGCCCGCCCGGGATATGCAGCAGCTGGATCCTTCCGCAGCTGGGCATAAAATCCTTATCCGCGTCCTCGGCGTTGATGCGGCATTCAATGGCGTGGCCAGACAGCCGCACGTCCTTCTGCTCAAAATCCAGCGGCAGGCCCGCCCCCACCCGTATCTGCCATTTTACAAGGTCGACGCCGGTGACCATCTCGGTCACGGGGTGCTCTACCTGCAGGCGGGTGTTCATCTCCATAAAATAAAAGTTCTGGTCCTTATCCACCAAAAACTCGATGGTGCCCAGGCTTTTATACCCCACCGCCCTCGCGGCGGAAGCGGCCGCCTCCATCATGGCGGCGCGGGTCTCTTCGCTGATGGCGGGCGAGGGGCTCTCCTCCAAAAGCTTTTGGTTTTTGCGCTGGACGCTGCACTCCCGTTCTCCCAGGCAGACCACGCCCCCAAAATTATCGCACAGCACCTGTACCTCCACATGCTTTACCGGACGCAGATATTTTTCCATATAACAGGCGCCGTCGCCAAAAGCGCTTTCCGCCTCTTTGTAGGCCGCCATATAGGCGCTCTCCACCTCGTCCGGGGCGCGCACCAGCCGGATGCCCCGGCCCCCGCCGCCGCTGCGGGCTTTGATCAGCAGCGGAAAACCGATTTTCGTGGCCTCTTTCACCGCTGTTTCCTTATCCTTTATCAAATCGCAGCCAGGCACTACCGGCACCCCCGCTTTGCGCATGGTGGCCTTGGCCTGTTCCTTATCCCCCAAAAGCGAGATCAGGCGCGCGTCCGGCCCCAAAAACGCAATGCCGCATTCTTCACACAGCTGTGCAAACCGGGCGTTTTCGCTCAAAAGGCCGTAGCCGGGATGGATGGCCTCGGCCCCCGTCTCCACCGCCGCCGACAAAACAGCCGGTATATTGAGATAACTGTCCTGCACCCTGGCAGGGCCAATACAGATGCTCTCGTCCGCCAGGCTGACATGCAGCGCCTCACGGTCGGCCTCGCTGAACACCGCCACCGTGGAGATCCCCATCTCTTTACAGGCGCGGATGATGCGCACGGCGATCTCTCCGCGGTTGGCGATCAATAATTTTCGGAACATGGGCGTCCCCCCTTCTATACCAGCGCGAAGCTGAATTCACCCTGTACGCATACTTCGCCCTCTACCGTACCTTTTCCCTCGGCAAAGCAAAAAATATTTTTCTGCGCCGTCAGACGGCAAAAAAATTCGATGGTGTCGCCGGGCCGTACCTGCCGTTTGAACTTGACCTTGTTCAGCCCGGTGTAAAGCGGGGTCTTTCCCGCCGCGCCAGGTATGGCGCTCATCAGCACACCGCAGGTCTGGGCCATCATTTCGCATTGGATGACCCCCGGCACCACGGGATTACCGGGAAAATGCCCCTGCAAAAAAAACTCGTCTCCCCGCACCGTATACCGGCCCTTTGCCGCAAGGCCCTCTTCGCCGGATACAATTTCCGCCTCGTCCACCAGCAGCATCGGCTCGCGGTGGGGCAAAATACCTTTCAGCTGTTCTCTGTTCATTGTGCCGCCCCCGTCAAAACAGTTTGAACAGGCACTGTCCAAACTCAACCAGCTGCCCGTCCTGCACGCAGATATCCATGATCTCCCCGTCCTGCGGCGCGGTGAACTCGTTCATCAGCTTCATGGCCTCGATGATACACAGGGTCTGGCCCTTTTTCACCTTGTCGCCCACCTTGACAAACGGCGCGGCCCCGGGCTCGGACGAGAGATAAGCCACCCCCACCATGGGGCTTTTCACCTCCTGCATCCCGTTGAAATCCACCACCGGGGCCGGGGCCTCCTGCGGGGCGGGCGGCGGGCAGGCCGTCGTCTGCGGGGCGGCCTGTGCCAGCTCTTTTTTCAGCACGATCTTCTGCTCGCCGTCGCACACCTCCAGGGCCGAAAGGCCCTTTTGTTCCATCAGCTGCGCCAGCTCTTTCACCAATTCCAGTTCCATCTTCTCACTCCTCTATCCTGCGAAAAACAAGACAGGCATTATGCCCGCCGAAGCCAAGGTTTGTGGATACGGCCGTATCCAGCTTTTTTGAAACCGCCTGATTCGGGGTATAGTCAAGGTCACAGTCGGGGTCGGGCTCGGCATAGCCGATGGTGGGCGGCACAACGCTTTCCTCCAGCGCTTTCAGGCAGGCGATGGCTTCCACCGCGCCCGCCGCGCCCAGCATATGGCCCG
>JAUNTE010000163.1 GCA_030538855.1 Oscillospiraceae bacterium | reverse complement strand
TATACAGACCACCGCAGAGCTGAATAACGGCTATCATAAAGAGGAAGAGATCCGCTGTCTATTTTCAAAACTTACAGGTAAACCAGTGCCTGAAACTTTTTCGATGTTTCCGCCCTTTTATTCGGAATGCGGAAAGAACATCTTTATCGGAGAAAATGTTTTTATCAACTGCGGCTGCCATTTTCAAGACCACGGCGGCATTTATATCGGGGACGGGACACTCATCGGGTCGTATGTGGTTATGGCGACGATCAATCATGGGCAAAAGCCCTCGGAGCGTTCCGACAGCCTTCCCGCCCCGATACATATCGGAAAAAAGGTCTGGATCGGCTCACACGCCACCATTCTGCCCGGCGTAACCATTGGAGACCACGCAATTATTGCCGCTGGTGCGGTAGTTGCAAAAAATGTAGAAGCTAATACAGTGGTGGGCGGCGTCCCGGCCAAATTTATTAAAAAAATAGATGTCGAAAGGAGCGACATGTGAAATGATGAAAAAATTATTTGCATTTTTCTTTACGCTGGTAATGCTGGCCTCATTGGCCGCCTGCAACTCAAATTCAGAAAGCCAAAGCCAAAGCGAACCATCTTCAGAATCTGAACCGGTGTCTGAACCGAAGGAGCCCGCCGCAGGATTAAAACCGGAGGAGACAAATAAAGTGTTGGTTGTCTATTTTTCCGCGACAGGAACAACAAAATCCCTTGCGGAATATGCGGCAGATATTTTGCATGCGGATATCTATGAAATTGTGCCGGAAGTCTCTTATACAGAGGACGATTTAGCTTATTACACAAACGGGCGCGCCGACCGCGAGCAGAATGATCCCTCTGCCCGCCCTGCTATATCAGACAGTGTTGAAAATATCGGGCAGTATGATACGATCTTACTGGGTTATCCGATTTGGCACGGACAGGCGCCGAGAATTATCAGCACCTTTTTAGAAAGCTATGATTTTTCGGGGAAGACTATTTTACCATTCTGCACCTCTCACAGCAGCGGGATCGGTAACAGTGACACCGGCCTTTATTCTCTTGCGCAGGGGGCAAAATGGCTTGGCGGAAGAAGGTTTGCGGCTGACACCTCAAGGGGGGACATCGCCGCGTGGCTTGACGAAATGAAAATGATGCCTGCAGAGGCAGAGGAGGATACTTCTTTTGATTTTGTGAGCCGTACCGTAACGCTGAACAGCGGTTATGAAATGCCGGTCATGGGGCTTGGCACTTACAGCCTTTCCGATGAAGAATGTTATAACGCCGTGGCCGCATTGCTGGAAGCGGGCGGAAGGCTGATCGACACGGCGTATATCTATCATAATGAGGCCGCCGTTGGCAGGGCTGTCCGAGAATCAAGCGTGCCGAGGGATGAGATCTTTGTTATTACAAAACTCTATCCCAGTCAATTTTCAAACGCCGCTAACGCCATAGATGAAGCATTGGAACGTATGGGGCTTGATTATGTTGATCTGATGCTGCTGCATCATCCCGGTGACGGCGATGTGGACGCTTACAAGGCAATGGAGCAGGCAGTTAAGGACGGGAAAATTCATTCTATCGGTTTATCCAACTGGTATGTGGAAGAATTAGAAAAATTTTTACCGCAGGTTACGATCACCCCTGCATTGATACAGAATGAGATACACCCGTATTATCAGGAAAACGATGTGATCCCATATATCCAAAACCTTGGTATCGTGGTACAGGGATGGTATCCGTTCGGCGGAAGAGGACATACAGGAGAACTTCTTGGCGATGAAACCATTTCAGCGATCGCCAAAACACACGGTGTAACTTCGGCTCAGGTGATCCTGCGTTGGAATTTGCAAAAAGGCGTTGCAGTGATTCCCGGTTCCAGCAATCCAGACCATATCAGAGAAAATCTTGATTTATTCAGCTTTGCACTGACAGACGAAGAAATGGAGCAAATCAACGCCCTTGACCGAAACGAAAAGCACGATTGGTATTAAACTTACTAAATAAATAAATTTTATCATAGCATAAGGCGCCCGGGAATATCGCTTTTCAAAAAGAGGTGCTTGCATGGGAAGTTACCCGAAACGGACAAGAGGCAATACGGTTTTTCGAGAGCAGAAATAACAGCCGGAAAAACGGACGAGGCAGCCGGGCTGTTGCCCGGCAACGGGGACAACGCAACCGGCTGCCATTTCTGCCTTGAAAAACTTCGCCGGACCTGTCGGCGAATGAAAGTGGTGGCTGGCAAGGCCGCAGGATGAAGGCGGGCTTATCGCCCGCCAAACCCGAGAACGGCGCCCGCGCTTGATATGATGCGTCCGGCAGACAGATCAGCGAAAAACTGTTTCCCTTTTTATCTATGTGAAAAAAATCCGCGTTCCGCGGCAAATTGGGCGTGCGGCCAGGAACAAAACGGAACCGGCGTGACTTGTGCCACGCCGGTTCCGCTTTGTTCTTATTTTGCTTTCTGATGTGCCTTTGCGCAAAGCGTCGGGCCTTTTTAAAATATAGCCTTATTTGTATAGTTCTGCCAAACGAAGCAGATGGTCGTAACGTTCCACCGATTTTTCGGCCGCTTCTTTAAACAGCACTTCCGCGCGCTCGGGGAAGGTGAGCGCCAGACGGCTGTAACGGGTCTCGCTTTTGATAAAGTCCTCGTAAGAGGCCGTCGCGGGCTTGGAATCGATGATGAAGGGGTTCTTGCCCTGTGCTTTCAGCGCGGGGTTGAAGCGGAACATGTTCCAATATCCGGCCTCAACGGCGCGTTTCATCTCGTTCTGGCAGTTGCCCATGCCGCCCTTGACGCCGTGCATCTCACAGGGGGCGTAGCCGATGATCAGGGACGGGCCGTGATAGGCCTCGGCCTCGGCGATGGCTTTTACCGTCTGGGCCTGATTCGCGCCCATGGCGATCTGCGCCACGTATACGTAGCCGTAGCTCATGGCGATCTCGGCCAGGCTCTTTTTGCCGATGGTTTTACCGGCGGCGGCAAACTGCGCCACCTGACCCATCTGGCTGGCTTTTGAAGCCTGTCCGCCGGTGTTGGAGTACACTTCGGTATCGAATACCATCACGTTCACATCTTCGCCCGAGGCCAGCACATGGTCAAGGCCGCCGAAACCGATGTCATACGCCCAGCCGTCGCCGCCGAAGATCCAGACGGATTTTTTGGCCAGGTATTCTTTTTCTTTCAGCACCTTGGCGCACAGCTCGTCACCGGCATGTTTCTCCAGCTCGGCGATCATGGCGTTGGCGGCCAGGGTGTTTTCTTTGCCGTTCTCTTTCGTCTCGAGGAATTTGTCGATAGCGGCGTTCAGCGTGGCGTCGAGGTTCGCGGCTTTGATCTCCTCCACATAGGCGATCAGCTTCTCGCGGATGGTCTTTTGGCCAAGATACATGCCAAAGCCGTGCTCGGCGTTATCCTCAAACAGGCTGTTGGCCCACGCCGGGCCGCGTCCGGAGGCGTAATTGCGGGTATACGGAGAGGTTGCGGCGGGGCCGCCCCAGATGGAGGAACAGCCGGTGGCGTTGGAGATATACATCCGCTCACCAAACAGCTGGGTGATGAGACGCGCGTAGCTCGTCTCGGCACAGCCCGCGCACGAGCCGGAGAATTCAAGCAGCGGCTGGTTGAACTGGCTGCCCTTCACCGTATCGTCGGCCATCATGCCGGGTTTTTTGCCCACGTTGGCAACCATGTAATCAAACACGGGCTGCTGAGCGGCCTGGCTCTCCTGCGGTACCATTTTCAGCGCTTTATTGGGGGCGGGGCAGGTGTTGACACAGACGCCGCAGCCCATGCAGTCCAGCGGAGTGACCGCGATGGCAAACTGATAATCCTCACAGCCTTTGCCGTTCATCTGTTTTGATTTGGTGGCCTCCGGTGCGGCTTTCAGCTCATCGGCCGACAGCGCAAACGCGCGGATGGTGGCATGGGGGCAGACATAGGAGCACTGGTTGCACTGGATACAGTTTTCAGGTATCCACTCGGGAACGTCCACGGCCACGCCGCGTTTTTCATAAGCGGAAGCACCCTGCTCAAACTGGCCGTCCACATAATCCACAAAGGCGGATACGGGCAGGCTGTCGCCGTCCATTTTGGATACGGGGTCAAGCAGGTTTTTCACCATCTTCACGGTGGCGGGGTTTCCGGCCAGCTGCAGTTCGCTGTCCGGGTCTTTCGCGTCGGCCCATGCGGCGGGCACGTCGATCTTCACAAAAGCGGTGGCGCCGGCGTCGATGGCCTTGTAGTTCATCTCGACAACAGCTTCGCCCTTCTTGGCGTAAGATTTATGCGCCGCCTCTTTCATAAAGCGGATGGCGTCCTCGCTGGGCATGATGTTGGCCAGCGCGAAGAAGGCCGACTGCAGGATGGTGTTGGTGCGTTTTCCCATGCCGATTTCGCGCGCAAGATCAATGGCGTTGACGGTGTACAGCTGGATATTGTTTTTGGCGATATAGCGTTTCGCCTCGGCGGGCATGTGCTTCTCCAGATCCTCCGGTTTCCACTGGCAGTTGATAAGGAAGACGCCGCCGGGTTTTACGTCGTTGACCATCTTATAGCCCTTGACGACATAAGAGGGGTTGTGGCAGGCCACAAAGTCGGCCTTGTTGATGTAGTAGGGGCTTTTGATGGGCTTATCGCCGAAGCGCAGATGCGAAACGGTGATGCCGCCGGTTTTTTTCGAGTCGTACTGGAAGTACGCCTGAATAAATTTATCGGTATGGTCGCCGATGATCTTGATGGAGTTTTTGTTGGCGCCCACGGTGCCGTCGCCGCCAAGGCCCCAGAATTTGCACTCAATGGTGCCTGCGGCCGCAGTATTGGGGGCCGGTTTTTCCTCAAGAGAGAGGCCGGTCACGTCGTCCACGATGCCGATGGTAAAGCCGTTTTTAGGCTCGTCCTTCGCCAGCTCGTCATATACGGCGAACACGCTGGCCGGCGGGGTATCTTTAGAGCCGAGGCCATACCGGCCGCCAACCACCTTGCCGGCGAAGCCCGTCTGGTACAGGGCGGTCATCACGTCA
>JAUNTE010000162.1 GCA_030538855.1 Oscillospiraceae bacterium | reverse complement strand
AGGCAGGTTGACCAAAATAGCGCCAAAGCCCATAGGCAAAAGCAGGGTGGGCTCCATATTTTTTTTGATCGCTAAAAAAATCAGCACCCCGCCTATCAGCCACATGATCACCATGCGTAAAATACTCCACGGGTCACCGGCCCACATGGCTGTCAGATTGCCTGTCAGCATATTGCCAAGGTTTGCAAAAAATTCCATACGATGCAACATCCTTTCCGCTTTTATCTTCCCCATTACTGCCTTTTATAAACTTTTCCATATTTGTCCGGCAGCGCCGGCTTTTCAGCCGGTACTTTCAAACCGCTGCCGTTCAGCCGCAAATGCAAAAAAAGACTTTTGCCGCAGGAAACGACCTGCAGCAAAAGTCTTGCCAATTATGATCACGCGCGGGCCAAAAGGCCGGGATGACGCAAACGGATCACAGTCCTTTTCAAGGCTGCCGGCTACTCCCTTTTACTGGAAACTATTAGTGAGTATATCATTTTCTTTCTGCCGCGTCAATCTTTTTTTGCCGCGATATGCGCCTGCAGCCAGCCGCATACATCCTGATATACCTCTTGACGGTTGATCTCATTCAGCATTTCATGCCTGCCGTCTGGATAAAGCTTGAGCGTCACGTCTTTGACGCCGCCCCGCTTTAAATTTTCATATACCGTACGTACGCCCTCGCCGTACTGGCCTACCGGGTCTCCCGTACCTGAAAAAAGAAGTACCGGAAGCTCTTTCGGCAGCCTTGCCCCCCAGTCTTTTCGGTTTACCTCTTTTAACGTCTTCATCATTTCATGAAACCCGTTAAGGGTAAAAACAAAAGTGCATTTCGGGTCGGCCGCGTATTTTTTTACGATCTCTTTATCACGGGTGATCCAGTCATAGGGCGTATCCGGTTGGTCGATACGCTTCAAATATGCACCGAAAGCCAGCTTGTTGATAAACGCCGAACGATAGGTGTCCCCTTTAAAAACAGAGAACAGGCGGGTCAGCGCCATCCCGGGGCCGGCTGCCGGGTTAGGGCCGCCGGTACCGCTTAAAATCAGTCCCGCCAAAGCCTCCGCGTCCTCTGCGGCATATTTTCTTGCCAAAAACGACCCCATAGAATGCCCCAGCAGAAAAATGGACAGGCCTGGCCAGCGCTGCTGCGCTAATTTTGTAACGCTGCGAAGATCCTGTATAACGCATTCGGCCCCGTTCTCTTTCGCAAAATAGCCGTCTATCCCCTGTGTGCCCGAGGTCTCACCGTGGCCAAGATGATCGTTGCCGCAAACGGCAAAGCCCTCTTCCACTAAAAATTCAATAAACGCTTCGTACCGGCCGATATATTCACACATACCGTGTGAAAGCTGCACCACCGCTTTCGGTGCGGTCTCTTCCGCTTCATACAGCCAACACTGCACGGTGTCTTTTTTATTTGCCGATAAAAAACTAATGTTGGTTTTGATTTGTTTTGACATCTGGCGGCCCATCCTCTCCATATACGATCATTTTTAATTCTTCATACCCCTGAACGGTATAAACCGGACGAACAGAGGTGGTATTTTCCTTTTCATCAAAGTTCACCCAGCAGGTATCCAGCCCGGCGGCGCTTCCGCCTTTGATATCGGCTTGAAGAGAATCGCCCGCTACCAGCACCTTCTGCCGGTTTGAAACCCCCAGCCTGCGCAGCGCCTGATCGAAAAACTTGCGGTTTGGTTTTGCGCAGCCCATTTTTTCAGACACGAATATTTCATCCGCATATTCTGCAATCCCCGCTGCCGCAAGACGGGCACGCTGTATCTTATCCACCCCGTTTGTTATAAACGCGATGGTCGCCACCTCGGCCAATTCTTCCAATGTCTCGGCCGCGCCGGGGTAAGCCGTACTGCTGCGCGTCAGTTCCTCAAAATAATAAAGGTTCCAGGCCGCCGGGTCGCCTTCAAGCTGCGCTGTTTGAAAAAAGTCTTTCCAGCGCTGCAGTACCAGCGTTTCTTTTTTTATTTTTCCCTGTTCAAACAGCTCCCACAGTTTTTGATTGACCGTGCGGTACTGTTCCAGCATCAAGGGGGTAAAAGCAATATCAAAATGCCCCACTGTTTTTTCAAAAGCGACGCGCTCAGTCTCCGCAAAATCCAAAAGCGTTCCGTCCACATCCATCAAAAGACAATTATATCTCGCCATATCGTTTCCTTTCGCGTTCTTTCCGCAGCCTGTTTCTTTTCTTATTATCTTACAAACGACCGGTTTCGTCAACATAAAACCATATACTTTTCATCTGTCAAAATCTTTTATCTTTTTATGATAAAACACGCCGTACAGGCAAACAAGCTGTACGGCGTGCTTTTATTTATTTTATCGTTTTTTATATGACTGCAGCTTTCTCTTCCGGCTTTGACGCGCATAAAACTCTTTTAGAACGAACAGTTCGGGCATAGCCTCTGCATCCGCGCCCGGGTTTTTTTATTCGTCACGCCATCTGCCGGTATATCGTGCTGCTCCTGAAAGCGCATAACGGCCATCGCGGTATTGGGGCCATAGATACCATCCACCTCTAAAGCGGGGGTGCCGCCCTGTTCCTCGGGAATATTTTTGATACACCGCTGTATTTTTCTCACTTCGTCTCCGAACGAGCCCTGCATGTAAAAGGCGCTCTCCGGGTTGCAGCAATCCTCATCCAATTCACAGGCATAGTAATCCGGGGCATAACAGTCTTCACCCTTACAGCAGCACTCGCACCCTTCACCGGCGCCGCCGTCGTTGCCGTTGCCGCTATCGCCGTCTCCATCCGGCACGCAGCCGCAGTTTGTCATATCGTCCTGCGCAAACCGTTCAGCCTTTTCGTAAATATCGTAATCACCGTATGGCTGGGGCGGAGGGACAGCTTTTTCAAAACCACCCTGCTCAAACTCCCGCGGCGAAACAAAATCCTCCTGGGCCGGGGCCTCTGTACAAGCTGGGGGCTGCGGCTGCCCCCCGATACAGGGTTCTTCTGAAAAATCGCATACCGGCCCCAAGTCAAACACCGGTATCTCGGGCCATGTTTTTTCTTTTTTACAGGAAACAGCCGCCGTATTTTCACAGGGCGCCGGTTCCATATTTCCCATTTCTACCGGTGAAACATATAGATCCTCCGGCAAACACGAGAGTTCCGGCTCTTGGCCCTCCGCACAACAGTTTTCTCTGCACGTCTCCTGCTTCATGGCGTTCTCCCGCCTGCGGACGCGCTCGTCTGCGTCTACCGTATCCTGCAATGCCTTACGCCGCTGCGCGGCCCGCGCGTGATTCCGGCGGATGCTCTCTTCACGCGCCTTCCGCGCGTCAAAACAGTTCCGCCCTCCGTTTCTGCGCTGCATGGGGGCAGACCTCTCAGGGCAACCGCAGTTTTCACATACGTCGCAGCAGTCGCAGCTTTCACCTGTGCCGCAATCGCAGGCGTCGCCGCAGTCCGGCGGCTCTTCACACGGTTCGCTGCACTGTTCTTCCCGACAAGCTTCTTCCGACACACTGTATACATTTTCATTGATTTCAGGGTCAGGCTGAACATAGCGTCTTCTGGCATGTTCATCTTCGTCATACCACTCAGGGCTGTCCTCTGTGGCGAACAGGTAATCGTTATCAACAAAATCTTCACCGTCCGGGCCGGGCGTGCCTGGTATTTCTGTATCTGCTTCGCCGCAGCCACAGGAACAACGATCGATATTCCTCATTCCGATTCCTCCTTTTTTGTTTTATCATATGCCCCGTCAAAAAAAAAGTGAACCGGGACGTTTTGTCCCGGTCCACTTTCTTACAGATTCCTGCAGATTTACTCGTAAAATTCGCCCTTTGTAGTTCTGCGAAACAGTTCCTGCAGCGCCTCTTCAGGTTTTTTGCCGCAGTAAATGATCTCGTACACCACCCGGCTGATAGGCATATCCACCTGATATTTTTCAGATAATTTCATTAGGGCGACCACCGTCGCAGCCCCCTCGGCCAACTCGCCGAAGGTTTCACCCTTTACCAAACTTTCTCCATACATACGGTTATGGCTGTAAGCTGAAAACAAAGTGGCCTCGTAATCGCCCAAATGGCACAGGCCATAGGCAGAAAGTTCATTACCGCCCATCGCTTTGATAAGGCGGGATACTTCTCTGGCACCCCTGGCCATAAGCGCGCCTTTGAGGCTGGCATAGCCTTTGCCGTCCAGCATACCTGCGGCGATGCCGATCACGTTTTTAGCGGCGGCGCCCACCTCGGTACCAATCAGATCGTTGCCCACATATAGCCGGATCAAATCAGAATTAAAGTCCTGTACAATACGCCGCGACGTTGCGGGGTCTTTCGCGTCTACCACCATACAGCCGGGAATGCCCTTCATAAAATCCTGCACATGGCCCGGCCCCACCCAAACCGCAATAGCAGCTTTTTGGGTAATAACTTCCTCCATGATCTCGGTAAGCCTGCGCCCTGTCTCGGCCTCGATGCCTTTCATACACAGGATAAACGTTTTTCCTTCTAAATCCAGCGCGTTCAAACGTTGTCCAAATTCCGCCAAATGCTGAGAACTGATAGAGATCACCAGATAATCAGAAGCTTCTACGGCTTTTTCAAGGTCACATGTCAGCTCGATCTTGGGCGGAAGTGTGATATAGCTGTTTTTCCGCTCCTTTCGCAAAATCTCAAAAGGCGCGTCGCCCTCCGGCCCCCACAGCGTCACATGATGGTGTCTGCTGTGATAACACGCTAAAAAAGATCCCCAACGGCCGCATCCCAATACCGAGACGTTCATATCGTTCTTCCCTTTCCTTGTGCTGTAAACTTTTATTTTTCCGGTTCATATGCCCGCATCCGGCGTCCCGCCGTCCGGTGACGGGGTATCGCCTGAAGATGCAGGCGGCGTTTCACTCGAAGGGGCAGTGTCTGAAGAGGCCGGCGGCGCCTCGCTTGAGGGCGTGGTGTCTGAAGAGGCTGGCGGCGCTTCACTTGAAGGGGTGGTATCTGTAGTAACCGTCGGCGCTTCGCTTGATGATGGCGTCTCTGAAGAGGATGTAGTGCTTGAAGAGTCGTCGGAAGATACATTTGAAGATA
>JAUNTE010000161.1:223-5042 GCA_030538855.1 Oscillospiraceae bacterium | reverse complement strand
CTGCCGGCGGGGGCCTTATTTTGAAGGATAAGTAAAAGACGCTGTGAAAGAGGATATAAAGGAAGTTTTTGACAGGAAAAGAGGCCGCCGTTTGGTTATAAAAACTCAAAATCAATAACAGGGCCGCCTTTCAGGGCGTCGCGGCAGCGGGGACAGGCCGGATCGGCGCAATGGGTGATGGAAGGGCAGGCTTTGACGGCGGAGGCGCAGGCCTCGACAAAGGGCGCTGCGGGAAAACAGCGCCACAGGCTTCCGCCCACAACTGCTTTTGTCTCAAGGCGCCGGACGGCCGCCGCCAGGTTTTCAAACCCTTCTGAACAGCCGCCCCCCAGAATGGGTTTGACCGCGCCGGCCTCATCTTTTGCCCAGAAAACAAATAATGAACGTCCGGCCAGCTGCTCGGCATAATGGATGATGGTGGCGCGGGTGAGCCCCACCCCCACCAGCAAAAGATAACCGCCGTCGGCGCAGAGCTGGCGGAACGGCGCGTAGACGTCCACCACAGACTGCTGCGCCGTCAGCTGCCGCGCATAAGGCCCCGCCGCGGTAAAAGAATTGATGGGATGACGGCCCCGTACGCTGCCGGGCTGCCGCAGAAGATAGGCGCTGAAGGCACCCATATCGCTGGTGGTGACCAGCTTGCTGTCCGGCGTGAAAATATCGGTGGTATGCGGCCCTCCGTCTGGCGGATACCGTGTATAATCACAGGCGTTCTGCGCCGGGCGGTAAGCCGCGGGCGGCGTTTCAAGATAATCATAAGAAAAAGTGGGTACAAGCAGGGTACAGCCCTCGTCAAGAAAAGCATGGTACAGGGTCTCAGGGCCGTTTTCTAACTTCTCATCAAAAGAACGCAGCGAGGTATGTAAGGCGATCTCTTGGTGAGAGAGCCCAAGCGCCTTGACGGCATTTTTGACATCCTGTTGGGTCAGCATGGAAAAACTCCTTTCAGACGGCGTTTTTGACAGATAGCGAAAAAAGCTGAAAGCCTTACCGATGATGATTTTTCCGGCCTTGGGGTGATACCTTTATAAATCATTTTGGGCTTTCGTTATAACTTGTTGGCACCGTTTTTATAACCCTGTTTCAATACCGGTTTATACAATGAGGATGAACGTTTGTCGATGCGTTTTGCGATTGCCGGGGCGTGATAAAAAGATAAAGGGAAAAACGGGCCGCAGCGTCCGCAAAACGTCCTCTGACTGCAAAAAAAGGCCGGATGCAGGCCGAGGGCCCGCCCTTAAAAGGCCTGTACGCTTTTTACATCCCAAGCAGCGCGCAAAGAAGGCCCGCCGCGCACCCAAACAGATATAAAACGCCGGTGATCTTGAGGTTCTCTTTCCAGTTATGATTGGCGCGAAACAGGACGATCAGCCCCACGCCGGCGCCGGTGCAGAGCCCGGCCGCCGCTGCCGGAAAGGACAGCCCCCCTGAGACCAGCAGGCCGGTAAGCAGTACAGAGGCGGCGCAGTTGGGGATAAGCCCGACCAGACCTGCGGCAAAAATTTGCAGAGGGCCAAGCGCGGCAAGCCACCCGGCCAACGTTTCTTCACCGATCACATGTACCACAGCGCCTAAAGCAAGGGTGACAAAAAACAGCAGGATAAAAATGTGCAGGGTATGCCGCAGGGCGGCGGGCAGTATTTTTTCGCCCTCCTCATGCTCATGACAGTCGCAGTCCTCCATATCGCCGGTAAAACCGCCGGTATTGCCTTTGGTAAGCAGGCGGCGCAGCACCGTATCGGCTAAAAAGCCCGCGCAGGCCGCCGCGATCACTTTGACCAGCAGCAGCTTTAAAAGAAGCGAAAAACTGTCGGGATTTGCGAGCAGGATGGGGATGGCCTCGTCTGAGGTGGAGAGAAAGACCGCCAGCAGGGTGCCAAGGGTGATGACGCGGCTGCTGTACAGATTGGCCGCCATGGCGGAAAAACCGCATTGCGGAACAATGCCCAGCAGCGCCCCCACCCCAAAGCCCCAGCGGCTTTGGGCCGAGAGCATTCCGTTCAGCTTTTGGCTGTGCCGCTGCTCGATATATTCGATCAGCAGATAGGCTAAAAATAAAAAGGGCAGCATTTTGACGCAGTCAATGGCTGCGTCGGCTATGATCTCCCATACGTCGGCAAACAAAAGCGTTCCTCCTTGATGAAAACAAAGTGATGCGTTTTACTTTTTTCAAAATAAAATATAGCCCTTTTCAGCCGCCCGCATACGAAAAAATACGCGCCGCGTTCGGGCTGTTCTATATCATACCTTTTTCTGTGAAAATGTACAATACGGTGGGGGGGTATCCGGAGCTTTGCTTTTATCGGGTAAGGGCAAAAAGAGCAGGGAGGAAAACGCAGAAGGAAAAATGGGAGGAAAGCCCCTTTTGCAGCAAAAAGCATTTGAAAGAAAGCGGCTGCGGCGCGCCGGTGTTTTACCCCCGGACACAAGTTTCCCCTCTAAAAAACGCCCCTTGTCACGCTCAAGGCTTCACGGCTCATCCTCATCGAACGCGGTACTTTTTAAAACGCCGAAATACAAAAAAGCCACCCCTTTCCTCTGCCGCGCTGACAGGCGGATGAAAAGGGGCGGCGCGTTTGATAGAAAAAGCGGGCGGCGGCCTAAAAGCGGCCATGCCCGGCAGGCGGGATAAAAGCGGGAAACCATGGAGGAACAGCAAAAAAGCAAAGGCACGAAGTACGGGCATTATCTGAAAGGCCTTTGGCACATCGGGAAAGGGGAGGGCCGGCGGCCTGTCCCCGGCGGCAGTGCGCAGGGAAAGAACTAGAGAAAAAGGGGCTAAGGTTTTTCAGGCTTTATTATACAGTAACCGTTTTTCTCGGCTTTTTTGACGGTGTACATTGCTTTGTCCGCATACTCGATCAGCTGTGCGGCGGTTATGGTGTTTTCATCGGAAAATACTACGCCGATACTGCAGTTTACGGCGATCAGCCGGCCTTTTTCGTCCAGCCGCAGGCCGTGCCGCAAAGAGATGGTCAGATCCTGCAGCATACTTTCTACGCGTTCAGGGTCTGAGGCATCCGGGATGCAGACGGCAAATTCATCGCCGCCCTGCCGGCAGGCAAGGTCGCCTACCTGTGAGCGCAGCGCCTCCGCGAGGAACAAAAGCACCCGGTCTCCGCCGGTATGGCCATGATTGGTATTGAAATCTTTAAAATCATCGATGTCGAGAAAAACACAGGCCAAAGGGACGCCCAACTGATGGGACTTTTCAAGCTGGCGCTGCAAAAGGCGGGCGAAGGCCTCTTTATTATAAAGGCCGGTAAGGGGGTCTCTTTCCGCTTTTGTTTTCAGGTCTGCTTTGATTTGACGTTCTTTTTCGATATATTGTTCCATCCCGGCCAACAGGCGGTTGATATTCGAGGAGATGGTGCCGATCTCATTGCTGCCGGTATCCTCCATACGGATGGAATAATCTTTGGTGTCTTCGATGATCTTAAATTTTTTGATCATCCGCTGAATGGGCCGCCCCAGATAACGCCGGACGATATAATTGACGGCCAGCAGAAGCCCAATCAGTACAATAATAATTAAAACGATCCATTCAAGATAACCCCGCCGGCTCTCCAGCACACGGTCGATATTGACAGAGGAGAGGATGATCCAGTCAATGCCGCTGAACTGGGAATAATAGCTGATATAGTGTTCGCCCAAAGCGGTATAGTGCAAAAGCCCGCTGCCGCTGGTTTTGTCACGCGCCTCCCACGCGCGGTGATAATCCATGCGCTCGTCCTGCGTAAGGACGAAATCTTCACGCGAAGAGACAGCGTCTCCGGCTGTGATCAAGGCGTTGTTTCCGTCGACGATATAGACGGTGCCGTTGTTATACACCTCGGCAGAATCCCGCAGCTCGTCAAAAAAGGTGAGGTTGAGCTCAAAAACAAGATACCCTTCAAGCTGACCTTCATGCAGGATCTCCATGACGGCGGCAATGATGCGGGAGCAGTTCCCCTCCCGCCCGGTTTCTATCACCGGGGTAAGCTGCAGCTCAGGAGTGAAATATTTGGGATCAAGGCTTTTTAATTTACTGGTTTCGCCTATGGCGGAGGGCTGGCTGCAGGCAACTACGGTAAAATCTGTATTTAAAACGGTGGCGCTTTCAATATAGGGGTTGTTTTCAGCGCGCAGCAGCAAAATTTGATTGGTGAGTGCCACAGCGGTTTCCCACTCCGGCTGTCCCTCTCCGGCTAAAGCTTCATGGACGAAAGAATTGCGTACGACGATCCCGGCATCGGTTTTTCTCTCGGTCAAAAAACTTTCGATGGCCTGCATCTGGATGGTCGCGGTGTTCCGCAGGTCGTTTTCCATGACGTTTTCAAGCCGTATATTATAATAATACATGTTCGCCAGCCCCATCAGGGTCATAGGTATGGCGCACAAAACAATAAAAAGGATCATAATGATCCGCTTGATCTTCACAATAACCCAACCTCCGTTTCAGGGGCCCGCTATGAAAAGCCTGCCCCCAAAACCACTGTGGCGCGGCAGGGGCAAAAGCTGAAAAATATGTCCAAGATAAAATAGCTGCCATTAGTCTATCATATTTCTCGCTTTTTTGCTATCAAAACCGTAAAAATGTCATCTGCAAAAGCGTGAAAAAAGAGCTGCATGTAAGAGGGCGGGAGATATAAGCCGTGCCATGCCTTGGTGAAGCGGCAGGCGTGTTCTGCCAACGGCTATACTGCGGCGCGAAAACCCCTTAACTGGTTGGCAAACCGGCCCTGTTTGCACCGCAGAAAGCGCCGCCGGGTTGTCAAGGATAAATCGCTTTGACAATGCCCCTGCAATTTTATTTTTCATATAAAAACAGCGGCTTTGA
>JAUNTE010000161.1:0-213 GCA_030538855.1 Oscillospiraceae bacterium | reverse complement strand
TCAAAGCCGCTGCAGACTGTGTCGCTGGTTCAGGCGTATAAAAACTTTGCAGGCCCAATAACGATTATTTTATTTTTGTTATAAAGCTATTCGATATCAAAATTTTCAGAACTGAAATTACTATAAAATCTGCCCTGTTCAGCGGTAAATCTTAAAACACAATAGTCCGGGTCAGTTACACCTTTTGGGTAATACATGTTATCGTCTTCTTTC
>JAUNTE010000160.1 GCA_030538855.1 Oscillospiraceae bacterium | reverse complement strand
CAGACTAAAATCATAGCTTTTTTCTTTTTTCTAATTTTCAGTGGTATTCTTGGAGGAATTGGTTATTTAATACCAACCTTTTTTAATCCTTGGATAAACTATATAGGTTGGCCAATTTTGCAAATTGTTTTTGTAGCTGGTTTGGCCATGAAACCAAAGAAAACAAAATGAATACAGCTTGCCTGTTGCCTTTAAACCATTGATAGCCAAATTTCTTCCATGCCCTATCATCCCACTCGGCTTTTATTGGGTGCTTCAACTTGCAATTTATTTTGGGGCGCAGCGAATCGCTGTGCCCCTTTCTTATTCGTATCAATATGTTCCCTGCCGGGATATTGCGGCGGCCTTGCACAGTAAAAACTTGATACCGTTATAAAAGTTATGGTTCCACGCGTAGCCATGCCGTCCTTTTCCTCCGTGATGCACGCCAATGGTGCCAATCAGCGCCGCTGCCATATTTAACCTTGCTACAGAAATTTTTATGACCGGGAGGGCTTTACTCCCATTTAAAACATTTCACCGCGATCCCGGTACAGAGAACGGTTACAGCCCCCATTACGACGATGGGAAGCCAGATGTTGCTGACCGGCAAACCAAGGGAGGTTTCTTTCATGAGCTGGATGCCCTGGGTCATGGGAAGAACGCGGATGATTTTCTGCATCATTTCCGGCATGACTTCAAGCGGTAATGTCGCGCCGGAGAAAATCAGCATGGGAAAGTAGAGTACACAGGCAATCACACTTGCAGTCTTTTCGTTTTTTGCAATACCGCCCACCATCATTCCAATGCTCAAGGTGGACACCATCGTCAGCAGCCAACTACCCAGAAACGCCAGCGTGGAGCCGTGAATGGTAACGTTCCAAAACAGCCTTGCCACAGGGAACAGGGTCAGCATGGATAGCGCGGCGTAAATCACATAGATGGTAAACTCCACAGCCAGCAGCATAACGGGGCTGACCGGGGTCACTTGAAATCGTTTCAAAATCTTGCGCTCCCGGTATTCCGCCACCACCAGGGGCAGGCCCATCAAGCCCCCCGCGCAGATGGAGATGGTACAGAGCGCACCAAAGGACTGATCCATAAAGGTGTACGCCGCGCCATCGGCGGCGGGCTTTGTGCCATAAAGGAAACCGAGGATCACCAGAACCACCAGCGGCATAATGATGGCGAAAATCACCATGTTCATATTTCGGATGTTTAATTTCAACTCATTTTTTAAGAGCGTTCCAAAAGTTTTCATTCGTCCGTTCCCTCCTCGCCGGCAAGCACCAGATAGGCATCCTCGAATTTTTCGCAGCCACATTGTTCTTTTGCCTGGGCAACCGTCCCGTAGAAAACGGCCCTGCCGTTTTTAAGGATGCAGATTTCATCGCACAGGGCCTCAACCTCGTCCATGAAGTGCGAAGTCAGAAAGATGGTCAGCCCTTTGCTTTTCAGCCCCTCAAGTATCTTCCAGACATCCCGCCGCGCTTTTGCGTCAAGCCCGGTTGTCAGCTCGTCAAGAAAGACAAGCTGGGGATCTGGAATTAATGCCAGAACAATAAAAAGCCGCTGACGCTCACCGCCGGATAGACTTTTAACCACCCGGCTCACCTTGTCCCCGATTCCAAATTGTTCACATAGAGATTTCCAGTCGGCAGGGCTTTTGTAGAGGCAAGCCGTTTCCTCGCACAGCTCCGAAACTTTGATTTCCGGCTGATAGTCTCCCTCTTGAAATTGAACGCCTACCTTCTGGAACAGATTGCGGCGGTCTTTTTGGGGATCGCGTCCAAGAACGGATATATATCCGCCGTCGGCCTTTCTCGTCCCTAAAATACATTCGATGGCCGTACTCTTTCCCGCACCGTTTGCCCCCAGCAAACCAAAAACCGTATTTTGCCGGACGCATAGATTTAAGCCGTCCAGCACAAGCCGACAGCCGTATGACTTCGATAACCGTTCGGCTTTGAGTGCTTCCTGCATACGCATACCCTCCTTTTTGTGATGATAAAAGAATACCACCAATGAAAACATTGGTGGTAAGATGGAGGGTTTATGAATATTGCCGTTTCATTTTCTGCAACATTCCCATCAGAATACCGGCGTTTTTTTCCGCCGCAGACAGGGAGCGGATCAATTGGTCACAAGCCGAGATAATATCGTCGGATGGCCTTGGCGTGTTGAGTACCGTCTTAATATCCACATTGGGATTTTTTGATAGTTGCTGCAGCATCCGTAAAATGGCCTCCAGCGAGTAATTGGCACAGCGCAGGGCGCGAATGATTTTCAGCCGTTTGATGTCATCATCCGTATAGATACGATAGCCGTTTTCTTTCCGCTTGACCGCCAGCAAGCCGTTCATTTCCCAATTCCGCAGGGTGTCCATTGAAACGCCTAAATACTCAGATACTTCTTTCCGCTTCATAAAAGCCCTGTTCTCCTGGTTTTCGCCGGATATGATTTGTTTCACAATGCGGATCGCATCCTCCGCATTGTCACGCTCTTGACGCAGCCCGCTTAAATATGCCTGCGTAATGGAAAATGCTTCATCAAACTTCCCCGCCGCCGACAGTTTGACCATCTGAAATATTTTCTTTCGCAGGCCATTTTGCAGGATTTCAATTTGAAAGGCGGTACGGGCAAGCCGGATTTGCTCAATGTGAAAATCCGTAAAGACCCGATACCCATTCGATTTCCGCTCCGGCCTTGGAATAATACCCCATTCTTCATACAGGCGCACGGTGTTTGGATGTATTCCAATCACGGCGGCGACCTGTGATGTCTTGTATGTGTTCACGGCAAACCACCTCCAATCTACTGTAGTATATCTCATTTTAAAAGTCTGGTGTTATAGTGGAGGGTTTCTATTTTAAGGCATCTGCATTTTGCTTGCAAGGATGCGAGCAGGAAACAAAATAGTACCTATCAGTAAAATTGTGCTTCGTTTTATAATGTGCCCCGAAATGTAGAATAATATAGGGTGATATGAAAATGTACCAATATGACAAACGGCTTGACTTTCTCGCCCTTGGGAGGGAGATCAAGCGCAAAAGAGAGGTCAAGGGCTGGACACAGGACTATCTGGCCCAACTTGTGGATCACACCCCGCGTTCCATCCTGTATATCGAAAATCGGGGCCAGCATCCCAGCCTCAACACCTTTTATCAGCTCGTCACCCTGCTGGATATTTCCGTAGACCAATTTTTTCTATCCAGACAAGCAAAACGGCCAAAGCGACTGCCGGAAACATATAGATGTCCTGCTCAATTCAATGGATGAGAAAGAGTTAACAATTATGGAAGCCACAGCAGAGGGGCTGAAAAAGCCCCGTGGAAGACCGGAAGCGTGAAAACGCGGCCGACCTTTTTTTGTGGAGGTTCCGGGAGCGCGTTAGCGGCAAGCAAGGCAAGTGTATAAACACTTGCCGTTTTCGCGCCGCAAAAGTACTTGCTGGATGCCCCCAGACCCGCTGGACTTCCGGCCTCGGCGATACAAACTACGTTGGTTACCTCTGGCCAAAATAACCAGAGGCTACTTTTCAATATCCGCCGTTTTTCCGTCTTGCCCTTGTCTGGCTCGGGCGGCTGCTTTTCCTTCCAATCGTCCAGAAGGAACAATATCCAATCCTTTATCTCGCCGGGTAAGCGCGGACGTTCCCCCGGTGCCGGGGAGTTTCGTTTCGTCTGCCGTTCACTTACACCTTCCCTTTCGTAGCATGAAAAAGGGTCAAATCTTGTGGCCCGGTCTGAGGGGATATGAAAGCGCCGCCCATAGTCTCCATTGGGCGGCGCTTTGCTCATAATTTAGTTTTTTGTTGTAAATACTGCTTTCCGATTGCCTGCAAACTATTGATTTTACTGGGCTTCTTCAAATCCTAAAATTCCACGCCGACCATCTTAGAAAAGGCCGCCGACTTTCGTCGGCGGCCTTTTCTATTCCTGTAAATATACGAATTTTAAGGTAACGGAGATTGTAAAGTCCTATAATTACACTCCGCTTTTTCATCCCTGACATTATCCCGCAATTGCAGCCGGGGCGCAGCTGAACGCTGCGCCCCGTTTTGATTTTATTAGTTTTGTATCGATCCATTTATGAAACCTGCCGCTTTGCAAAAACTTTGCGGGCGCCAATGGCTCCGGCTCCCAAAATCACAAGGGCGGCAGGAACGGCCCACACCGCATACAACATGCCATTATCCATGCGTTCTATCGACATAAGCGAAACGGCTTGTACGTGGTACATCGGCAGAAGCCCAACCAAGCGGAACAATGGATTTGTTTCTGTGATTGGCAGCAAAGCCGGAAAAAGAAAAAGCGCCGTAGACACAACCAAAGCCACAATCTGATTTTTACTGACTGCCGATACAAAAAGCGTGATCCCCGTTATATTGAGCGTACAGGTAAACGCTAAGAGGATTTGATATTTCAGCAGCGTTCCACAAGTGATATTGAAAGGGATAAATCCCTCTGCATAGTCGCTGGGGGCAAACAGAATGCTGCAGTCCAGCCCCGCTTTTCCATAAAAAGCAAAAGCGATTATCAAGTTGAGCCCTACGGTCAACATGACAGCAAGAATGGCGGTGAGCATACTTGCAATCACTTTTGCAGCGGCACATTTGGTTTTTCCGTATTTGCTTGTCAGTATGATATTGTCAACGCCTTCATATTCACCCGAGAAAACCGGAGCGATCATGATAATGACCGCCAATGCAAGTATCATAAAGACCTTCACCATATTTTTACTTGTCGAAAGCCAACCGTCCACATAACCGATTTTGATTTCTTCATTACCAAACACATCTGAAACGCTTCGTCCGTTCCAATTTCCATCCTTGTCTGAAAACCGCACAAAGACAGCGGATTGCATGGCGTTTTGATAAAGATAGCCTGCGTTCAACCCATGCAAATCGTATGTTGGCGCAAAGTCGGACAGCATTTGCTGTACTTTTTCGTCTGTTAATCTTCCCTCATATCTCGCGGCAATTTCTTTATCGAGTTCTACCGCAGTTTTTCCAGTACCTTCCGCACTTCTCCCGTCAAAGGCATATTTGCTTTGATAGACAGAAAAGGAAAGCAAAACCGAAAACAGCAG
>JAUNTE010000159.1 GCA_030538855.1 Oscillospiraceae bacterium | reverse complement strand
TACCGCAAGCTGCGGCGTGAGTATAATCTGGTGGCGGCGGACGAACTGCTGGCCGACAGCGAGGATTTCACCGAAACGGTGGAAAGCCTGCAGGGCGTTGCCGATATACGGGCTATGGTAGAGGGTATGGGGCACCCTGACCGTGAGATCTTTTTACGCCGGTATTTTTTATGCCAGTCCATCAAAGAAATATCCCACTTTTTAAATATGGGCGAAAAAGCGGTGGAGAGCAGGCTTTTTCGCGGCAGACAAAAGCTGAAGACACAGCTTGAGGGAAAGGAGGCGCTGGTATGAATCAGTCAGAAGAGGAGTTTTTAAAAGAAATGGCCGATTGGGAACAGGAACCTCAGCCGCTCAGTGACGATGAAATGCTTCGGCTGCACGCGCGCGTTTTAGAGAGGGCGGGCCTTAAAAAGAAAAAAGCCCGCCCCGCCCTGCGGGTATACAAATGGGCGGCCTTCGCCGCCGTGATGGCGTTTGCCCTGCTGGGGGCCGGCGCCACCTATTTTAAAGTGTCTGATCTTTTTCGTCCGCAGCTGGCGGCCGAGACCGCAGACAACGTGAATGAGACGGCGTACTTTTCCGGTGAGGCCGCCCTGCGCAGTACCGGCGAGGGTAGCGAGGCCGGCGCTTACCGCATCCCGCAGGAGGTTTATGACAAAAACGCCTCGGATATGGGGACGCTGGTGGACGCCGCCCCGGTCACGGCGGCAGGCGTCACGATGAAAGCCGAAGGGCTGATGGGCGATGCGGATACGCTGATGCTGATGCTCTCGGCCGAGGCGGACGAGGGGACTTTATCCGGCAGCCTGCAGCTTGGCGAGGTATGGCTCTCCTCCGCGTCGGGGGACGGGACGCGGTATGAACAGCGGCTGTGCGATATCGAAGCCGTTCCCTCTGCCGACGGCGCTTCTGCCCGTTTTTTTGTAAAGGATAAATTATCCGAGAACATTTTGGGCCAAACTCTGGTTTTAACGGTGCGGGACGTCACGCGTTTTGAAAACAGCCGGGGCGAGGCGCTGGCCCTGTGTGAGCCTGACCTCTACGCTTTCTGGCAAAAATTAGAGGCCGGCCGGCGCGGCCAGTTTCTCACTGACGGCGGGCAGCTTGTTTTACAGGGCGACATGGGCGCCCTGCAGCTTACCGAAGACGGCGCTTTGCAGCTGTGCGCCATGGGCGTTCAGGACGGCGTTTTCTATTTTAACGTGACAGGGGAAGGGAAAGATGGGCCGCCGGTCACCAATCTGGTTTTAAAAAATAAGACCACCGGCGCGCTTCTTACAGGTTTTACCGCTGTCACCGGAGGGCAGGACCGTTATTTTTACCGTTTTGAAATCCCCGGTATTGAAAACGCGGAGGAGCTGAAAAATTACACTCTGGTGAAAAACGGCGGCTGGTGCAGTGTAAAGGTGGCTGAAGGCGTTTGGAGTTTTGAGATCACGCCGGAATATCAGGACCTGTCAAAGGCTATTATTCTTGAAAAGGATATAGATACCGCCCAGGGCCGGATGCATTTTGATACGCTGAAGATCTCGCCCATTGCCGTGTCGTTTACAGGCAGCGCTTCTTTTGAACCCGACTTTGCCGCCCTGTTTTCACGGCCCTGTCTGCGCATGGCCGACGGCGCCGTTGTAAAGCTGGACAGTATGCAGGCATCTTATACGGCCGAAGACGGCGCTTTCACGCTGGAATTTATCCTGCCGCGGATGATCGAACCGGAAAAACTGGCTGCGGTGGAGATGGACGGCCTTTTGCTGGAGCTGTCGTCTTTTCTTGCGCCCGGCGCAGATAAATGATACAATATCACCGATAATATGGCCTGCCGCTGCTCATAGGGGCGCGCCGTGCCGAGAGGAGAAAATGACCATGCAGGATATGTTCGTTGATTTGCTCAAGCTGCCTGACGCCGCGCCGCTTTATCAAAAGCTGGCCGGGGAGGGCGTTGTCATCCGCCGCGCTTTGGCCCCTGACAAAAAGTTGGTATGCGATTTTGTGCGTGAGACCTTTGGGGAATGCGCGGTGGGCGAGGCCGAAGCCAGCTTTGCCAGAAAGCCGGTCAGCCTGTTCATTGCCACCGATCGCGACCAGCTGGTAGGTTTTGCCTGTTACGAGGCGACTGCCCCCGACTTTTTTGGCCCCACGGCGGTGCTTGAAAGCCAGCGCGGGCGCGGTGTGGGCAAGGCGCTGCTTCTGCGCAGCCTTGAGGCGATGCGGGACGAGCTGGGTTATGTCTATGGCATTATCGGCGGCGTCGGCCCCATATCTTTTTATGAAAAATGCGTGGGCGCTACCCTGATACCCGGCAGCGACCCCGGCATCTACCGTGATTTTATCACGCCGAAGCAAAAAGAACGTGAAAATGACTGAGCCGCGTATCGATGCAGAGGTTTTTATCGCTTCGGGGGCGATCGTCACCGGTGACGTGACGTTGGCCCGGGGCGCCAGCGTGTGGCACTGCGCTGTGCTGCGGGGAGACTGCGCCGCGATAGAGGTAGGCGAGGACTCGAATATCCAGGACGGCTGTGTTCTGCACGCAGACCCCGGCTTTCCTCTTCGGGTGGGGTGCCGGGTGACGGTGGGCCACCGCGCCGTTTTACATGGCTGCACCATAGAGGACGAGGCGCTGGTGGGTATGGGCGCCATCGTTATGAACGGGGCCGTTATCGGCCGCGGGGCTGTGGTGGCTGCCGGCGCATTGGTGCCCGAGGGTATGCAGCTCCCTCCGAAGACGCTGGCCATGGGGGTGCCCGCAAAGGTGCGCCGCCCCCTCACCCAAGAGGAGCTTTGCCGAAACCGCGAAAACGCGCAGGAATATCTTCATCTCTCACGGCAAGAGAAAGATAAAGCCAGGTAAAAAGCCGCCTGTGCGGCGGGCCGCTTTACCGCAGGGCGAAGGGCGCCTGCTTATCATCTGTCATAAAATAGGTCGCCCCGGTAAAAAGGACAATAGACAAAGGCCCCTGATGTAGAAAAATAACTACATACAGGGGCCTTTTTGCGCTGCCTGTGCATTTTGGGACGGTTTATTTTTTATATGACCGCTTTATGGTGTGGCTTTTTATACCGGAGGATTTGATAAAACGGGAGAGGGAAGAGGCTTTCACCAAGCGGAGGAAAGATACGCCCTGTTTTTTAAATAAAAAATTCTTCCGCCAGCTGGGCGCTCTCTTCATTCAGTTCATAGCCGTTTTTTGTTTGGATGCCGGGGATACGGCGCACCCGGACGTCCGGCTCAGTGTGTTTGAACATGGAAAAAATACGCTGGTAGACCGGCGCTTCGGTGGCGGTAAGGTCGGTCAGCGTCCCGGAGGCCTGCGCCGCCCCGGTAAAGCACGCGGACAATTCGGCGGGGGCCGCCCGCAGAAAGTTTTGATACAGTTTGGCCCGCAGAGAGGCCAGCGCTTCTCCCTCGAGGCCGCCGTCCCGTACCAGCACCATCGCCGCGGCAGGCGAGACGTCGCTTTCGCCGCCGTCAAATACAAATTGCTTGAGACTTTCTAAATTTTTGATTTGGCCAAAATCGTTCATGCCCATCCGCACCGCGCCAAAGCCCGCGGCAGAGTTTGAAAGGGTTTTCACCGGTACGTCGAAATAATTGTCGATACGCAGAGAAAAGGTCTCGCCCAACGCGTCGCGGGCCTGTGCGGGCCCGGCGGCCTGATAACAGGCTTCAAGGGTGACGGGCTTGCCCGAGAGCAAAACGACGGTATCTTTTGGAAAAACCGCCCCGTTGACGCAGTTCTGCATACCGTCAAAACGAAAGAGCAAAAAGGCGGGGTCAGGGTTTTGGACGACCAGCAGGATGTTTTTATAATCACCGGGGCGCGGCGTGTCCACAGGTACTTTTTCAGCTTTGGCGGTAGCGGGAGATGCTGCCAGCTGCCCCTGTAAAGCGAGCAGGCACAGCGGCACAAAACACAGCAGGCTGCACAATAAACTGCACAAAAACGCCTTGAAACGGCTCATGCGGCGCCTCCTTTTTAATCGTTTTGTATATAGCTTTGACAAACGGACAAAATATATACAAAATAATGGGAAAGGAGCCGCTGTATGCAGGACGAAAAGAACGAGAACAGCCCTTTGGTAGAGGAATTGGTGGACATCATATCCCAGCCCAGCCATACCGACCCGAACGGCAGCTGGACAGGTGCGCCGCTTGGCGCCGGAGAGATACCGGTGCAGGATGCGGACGACCTGTGACCCGATAGAGGACGGCCGGCTTTACGGCCATGAGGCGAAGACCGCCTGATAAAACCCTTTGCCGCGCTGCGGGAGGACGGGAAACAATCAGGCCGGAGAACGCTCTTTCAGGGCAGAAAGAGGCCCCGGACAAAACGTAAAAGCGAAGGCCCGGTTTATGGCCCGCGGCGGAGATAGACATGAAAAATATTGAGCGCGGTTTGCCGCTGCAAAACGCAGTGGCAAACCGGCGCGCCGTACCTTTACCGGCAGGCCGGCGAAAAAATGCAGCCTTGAGAAATCAGGCTGCATTTTTTGTCTTTTGTCAAATGCGGAAACCACCGGCTTTGGGGGCGGAGGTACTGCGTAAAAAGTTTTCGCTTCAAGTGTCAAGCAAAGCGGGCTGACAAACAGTGATCTTCCGCCTTTAGGAGATATTCGGCAGAAAAGATATTGCTGTTTTAACAGCGGCAGGGCAAGCGATGCAGATGAAAAATATTTCAGCGCGTCTTGAGATGCCTGCCGGTAACAGGCCATTATAGGGCCTGCGCATACCTTCGGCTTAGCCAAAGGTTTTGTTTTATCTGCGGCATTTTATAAAAAGCTGAGCAATACCGAGGGCCATAAAGGCCGGAGAAAAAATAACCGGCGGGGAAAGACAGGCGCTGCAAAGGGACAGCGTTTTGCAGACGGGCGCCCTCTTGACAATACTTTTTAAATATGTAACAATAGTTACGCAACATATGTAACATTATAAAAAATAGCGGTATACAAATAACGCTGCGGCTGAGGTTATAAGGTCTATTTTTGCCCTGCGCGGCGCGCGCTTAGAAAAGCGCTCTGCTTCACAATAAAAAATAGCCGCAGCGAAGCGAAGGCTATTTTTTTGGCCAATCGCCCGGT
>JAUNTE010000158.1 GCA_030538855.1 Oscillospiraceae bacterium | reverse complement strand
ATTATTATCTTTACTGATAAACACAACACATTCTGTCCAAAAGTCTTTTTCAGCTAAATGTTGTTTTAAACGATTTAATATATTTTCTGCCTCCCCAATATATACTTGCGCAGTCTCATTATCATCGTTTTGGCCAAATAAAAAATATACTCCCGTATAATTTAAATCTGGCCTGTCATCAGAAGTATTGACATAAGTGCGAGGTATTTTATAGGCTTTTCCTGTCCAATTCGATAATTCGCTTACCCATCTACCATCAGGAATTCCTTCAATTAAAAATTGCCGAATTGCTTTTCCTCTCATAATACCATTCTCCTTGTCATCTGTATCACCACCTCCACATGCTTTGTCCGTGGAAACATATCCACAGGCTGTACGGCGGCGGGCTGATAGCTGTGCGCGGACAGATACTTCATATCGCGGGCGGCGGTGGCCGGGTTACAGCTGACCATCACGATGCGGGAGGGCTGCATCGCGACGACGGCGTCTAAAGCGGCAGGGCTGCAGCCTTTACGCGGAGGATCAAGAATAACGACGTCAGGCCGCAGGCCCTCCTTCGCCAATTGGGCGGCGGCTTCGCCTGCGTCGGCGGCAAAAAAGCGGCATTTGTCTGAAAGCCCCATCTCCTGCGCGCTTTGACGCGCGCGTTCGATCGCTTCGGGAATCAGTTCAACGCCCACTACCTGGCCTGCGTTGCCGGCCAGAGAAAGGCCTATGGTGCCCATACCGCAGTAAAGGTCAAGCACAAGCTCTCCGCTTTGCAGCTGGGCAAGCTTCGCGGCCGCCTGATACAGCTGTTCGGCCCCCAAAGTATTGACCTGATAAAAAGAGAGAGGGTCGAGCCTGACCGGTACGCCGCAAAGCGTATCATGGATATATCCTGGCCCCGTTAAAATACGGCATTGAGGCCCAAGAATGACATTGGTGCGGCTGCGGTTTATATTCAGGACGATGGTTTTTATACAGGGGAACTTCTCTGTCAGCCGTTGACAAAAAGTATCTGCGTGGGGTAAGTTTTCTCCGTTGATGACAAGGCACAGCAACACTTCTTCGCTGTGTACGCCGTGCCGCAGATAGATATGACGCACAAGGCCGGTATGAGAAATTTCATCATATACAGAGATATGATATTCTTCAAGCAAATGGCAGGCCAGCTCAACGATTTGATTGAGCAGCTGCGGCTGCAGAAAACAATCTTTGCAGGGGATGACGCGGTGGCTTCTTCCCGCAAAAAAACCGGCTTGGATATGTCCGTTTACTTTTGTGAGAGGATATTGTACCTTGTTGCGGTATCTGTCCGGCTGGGGTGAAGGCAAAATAGGGGATAGGGGAACAGAAAAACCGCCGATGCGCCGCACGGCGTCGGAAACAAAAGCTCCTTTTGCGGCGAGTTCATCGCTGTAGCGCAGATGCCGCAGCTGACATCCCCCACATTTTTGATAATGGGGGCAGCCGTCGGCAATACGCATGTCGCTGGGGCGAAGCAATTTTTCTATAATGCCAAAGGCGTAAGAGGCGCAGACCTTGACGATTTTAACGCTTAAAAGGTCGCCCGGGGCGGAAAAGGGGACAAAGACGGCAAAGCCCTGATAATGCCCCACCCCGTTTCCATCATTGGAAAGACGTTCGACTGTCAGTTCCACTATTTGATTTTTTTGCAGCATATGAAGCTCCTTTAAGCCTTTTTCAACTGTTTGACGTTTCTGTCAGATAGGGGATATAGACGCGGCGGTGCTCTTCAAGGATATAATCCAGCCCGTCGCTGGGGTTGGTTCGCAAAGAGGCATTGCGGGCCAGCGTAAGGATGGTTTTTGCGGCGGAAGATTCATCAAAAGAGATATAGCCAAGCAGAGCACCGCGGGAGACAAGCGATTGTACAGCATCTGTTTTGCCGATACAGACAACGCCATACTGTAAAAGAGGTACAGGTGCGGCGGCGTCCTCCTCTGACTGTTCTTCAGAAGGCGTGGCCACGGTAAAAAGAACATCCCGTTCTTCCAGCGCGCGCAGGACGCCCTCGGCCTCTTCGGCATTGGGACAGAGAAAAAGCTCGGTATGCATCCCGCCGTCCAGCAGAGAGAGCGTGGTTTCATAGGCGGCCAATGCGTCGCCCGCGCAGGCCGGAGTATCCACGAGTGCAGAGAAATAACCGGCGTTTTCAAGTACGGAAAGAGCGGCTTCTCCGCGCAGGGCCGCCTCAGAACCGTCCTGCGGGCTGGTAAAGAGCACATATTCGATCAATTTATTTTGATTAACGTCGGTAAAACGGGCGGTATCAAGGGCGTGAACGGCAATTTGTCCCATCAGTTCTCCCGCCTCCCGCTCACGGGAGCCAACGTACCAGCATTGGTCGTAACTATCCAGCACCGCACTGGAGGGTTCACAGCCGAAAAAGATGAGCGGCTGATCGTAATTGCGGGCCACCTCTACCATGGCGGCGGCGTCACTGTCCCGGGAGAGCTGACAGCAAAGGGCGGTGACTAAAGCATCCTGTGCATGTTTTTCAAGCAGGGCCAGTTCCTCTTCTTTATCAGAGGCAGTAGAAAATTGCAGCGGGATATCCCCGGCAAAAGAGGAAAAAACACGCTGTGAGATGAGCGGGTTTTGCGCCTCTCGGTAGACGACGGCGAGAGAGGGCGGAAGGTCGTTGTTCCAGCTGCGCAGCAGCTGCATAGGAGAGGCGCAGCCGCTGAAAAAAAGAACGCAGCATAACAATACTGTGGAAAACAGCGGAAAACGGAAAACGCTGCGGCTGAGGCTACAAGGTGTATTTTTTGTTGTTACACGGCGCGCGCTTAGAAAAGCGCGCTGCTTCACAATAAAAAAGATTTGTTTTTTCATAAGCCGGTCTCCTTTAAAGGGGCTTTCTCAGGGCTGTCGGCTCGGCAGCAGACGGCAAGATATTTGCTGGGCGGAACGCCCTTGTGCTTTTTAAATACGCGCGAGAAGTAAAATTGATCGAAAAAGCCTACTGAAACGGCAATTTCTGCAATAGAAAGTTGAGAGGTTTTTAAAAGATAGCAGGCTTCATTGATACGGTAACCGGTGAGGTAATCGATAGGAGACTGTCCGATATTGTTCATAAAAACGCGATACAAATGGCTGCGGCTTATGCCAACGGCTTTGGCGATGTCGTCAATGCTGATATCGTGAAAGTAATTGAATTGAATATACTTCAAAGCATTGAACACATACTGGGCGCTGACATTGGCGGGACGCTTTTCCTGGTCCAGCGCCTCCTGCATCAGTTCGGCAATAAACAGGTACAGATACCCCACCATCAGCATTTCGTCCCGGGGCGACGCGCCGCGGGAAAGAAAAATATGATAGAGCGCGTCTTTGATGCGTTCTGCATTCTGGCAATGATGCACAGGCCGCCCCTCTTCAAAAGGAAGCTGTAAAATCAGTTTGTTCGCGCTGCTGCCATTGAAGCCCACCCAATAATACTCCCACGGGTCGGCGTCGTCAGCGCGGTAAGAGATGATCTGTGAGGGGCGGGCCAAAAAAATATCGCCCGCGCCCAACCGATAGGTGCGGCCGCCCACTGTATAGGTGCCGCAGCCTCTTAAAATATAATGGATGAGATAATGGTCGCGCGCGCCAGGGCCCCAGGTGTGGCCCGCTTCACAGCTTTGTGTGCCGCAGTTGAAAATAGAAAGCTCGACATTATCCATCCCGCTTGTCTTAAAAGAAAGCTTATAGCGCTCGTTCATGGATGCGGCCTCCTTCATTTTACAGATAGATATTGAAGGGATCATTATTAAAATTGTAACAGAAACTTCAACAAAAGTCCATATTTGCACAGAAAATGCAGAGAGACTTGCACAAGTTCCTCTTTTTTCTTTTTAAAAAATTTGTTATAATAAACAAAAAAGAAAAGGCGGGTGCATCCTATGGCGACGGTAGCCCAAATGTTGAGGAGACTGGAGCAAGGAGAACTGGACGCATGTTTTCGGGAACTGTATGGAATAGAAAAGGGGACGGTAGGGCGGCAGCGTGCCCGGTATGGTTCTGCGCTGGAGGCTTTTGGCCGCCTTTTTGGGCCGCAGCGTGAGATCGCGCTTTACAGTACGCCCGGACGCACCGAGATCGGCGGCAATCATACCGACCATAATGGAGGGCTTTCGCTTGCGGCAGCCGTAACGCTGGATGTGGTGGCCGTAGTTTCAAAAAACAATGACAATGTTATTCGCATCCGCAGCAGGGGATATGCCGAGACCATTTGCATCGATTTGAACGTTTTGGAAAAACAGGAAAAGGAGACCGGCAGGTCGCCTTCTCTGATACGGGGTGTTGCGGCGGCGGTACAGCATGCGCAGGGGCGCTTGGGGGGATTTGACGCCTATACCACCTCTGAGATTTTAAAGGGTTCGGGCCTGTCCTCCAGCGCGGCGTTTGAGGTGCTGGTCGCCACGATTTTAAATGAGGAGTATAACAACGCGGTATATACGCCGTTTGAGACGGCACGTATGGGACAATATGCGGAAAACGAATACTATGGCAAGGCCTGCGGCAGGCTTGACCAGTTGGCCTGCGCCTGCGGCGGCGCGTTGGCGGTGGATTTTAAAGACCCTGAGTGCCCACGGGTAGAGCAGTTTGAATTGGACGCGGCAAAATATGGCTTTACCCTGTGCATCACCGACACCAAAAGCAGCCATGGAGACGTTTTGTCTGAATACAGCGGCATTCGTCTTGAGATGGAAGCGGTGGCTGCAGAAATGGGCTGCGTCCGGCTTTCACAAATAGAGGAAAAAGAATTTGTGGACCAGCTGCCGCGGATACGGGAAAAATTAGGAGACCGGTGCATTTTGCGGGCGCTGCATTTTTTTGAGGAATGCCGGCGTGCTGAAAAAATGTGCACGGCCCTTGCGCAGAAGGATTGGAATGGATTTTTAAAACAAGTGCTTGCCAGCGGCCACTCTTCTTTTGAGTATAATCAAAACGCCTATCTGCCGGGCGGCAAGCAGGGGATACCGTTAGGGCTTGCCATAAGCCAGCTGCTGCTGGAAGGAAAAGGGGCATGGCGCCTGCACGGCGGGGGCTTTGCGGGGACGGTGCAGGCCTATGTGCCGGATACTTATCTGACGGAATATGT
>JAUNTE010000157.1 GCA_030538855.1 Oscillospiraceae bacterium | reverse complement strand
CAGGCGAGTACGTTTTTGTTATTCGTCATAGCCATAAATTCAATCACCTTTCCTACCATATTGCTTTTGCAGAAATCGCAAATTTCACTGCTTATCATTATATCGTTTTATCATAAAAATGGCAAGCAAAGGCACGAAAATTCCTTTATCGTGCAAATCAAGGCGGTGAAAACCGTTTTTCCTTTTTTCCGCGCCGTTTTTATAAATGGCTGCCATCATGAAAAAAACGCCTTTGCCTTCTTTTGCCTGTCCGCCGCCCGCGCTGTATACAGCCCGCCCCGCCCTTTTGCCTGCGGAAAGGAAGGCGCGGCCCGGGGCGTCTCTGCGGTTATCTTATTCTTTATCCCGCAGCGCTCCGTCCCGGAGTGCTGCGGGTTCATAATCAATGCCAAGGGTAGGCAGGCCGTTGAGGTCAAGCCCCGCCGTGTTGCCGTTTTGCAGCTCATAATACCCCTGGGCCGCGATCATGGCGGCGTTGTCCCCGCACAGGGCAGGCAGGGGCAGATACAGCTGGGCCGACAGCTTGTCCGCCCCTGCCTGCAGGGTTTCACGCAGCTTTGTGTTGGCCGCAACGCCGCCCGCCACGCAGATTTTTTTTGCGCCGTGATCCCGCGCGGCAAGCAGCAGTTTTTCAGCCAGTATATCGGTGATCTTATGCTCAAAGCTGGCGCACATATCCGGTGTCGATACCGCTTCGCCCTTCATCTTCGCCTGATTGACCACGTTCAGCACCGCCGTCTTCAGCCCTGAAAAGCTGACGTTATACCGCCCTTCCACCTTGGGCGTCGGCAGCCGGTAAGCGGCGGGGTCGCCTTTTTGCGCCTCCCGGCTCACCAGCGGGCCGCCGGGGTATCCCAGCCCCAGCGTGCGCGCCACCTTGTCAAAAGCCTCTCCCGCCGCGTCGTCCACCGTACGGCCCAGCACCTCAAAGCGCACATAATCCCGCACCATGACGATATGGCTGTGCCCGCCTGAGGCCACCAGACATAAAAAGGGCGGCTTCAGCTGCGGATAAGTGAGATACAGCGCCGCGATGTGCCCCCGCAGATGATGCACCGGCACCAGCGGCTTCTGCGCGGCATAAGCCAGCCCTTTTGCAAAATTGAGTCCCACCAGTACCGCGCCGATCAGCCCCGGTGCAAAAGTCGCCGCCACCGCGTCGATATCCTGCATGCCAATCCCCGCCTCGCGCAGCGCGCGCCCGCACACCCCGCTGATATGTTCAATATGACGGCGCGAGGCGATCTCCGGCACCACGCCGCCGTAAAGGTTCTGCTCATCCGCGCTGGTGGCGATGCAGCTCGACGCCAGTTCCCGTCCATCCCGCACCACGGCCGCGGCGGTATCGTCGCAGCTGGATTCTATCCCCAATATGTACATCAGCATTCGTCCTCTCTGTTCATCACCAGCGCGTCCTCCGGCGGGCTTTGGTAAAACCCGCGCCGTCTTCCCGCTATGTAAAAACCGCACTTTTTATACAGGGCAATGGCCGGGGCGTTGCCCGCCCGCACCTCCAAAAAAAAGCGGGCCGCGCCTTCCCCCCTCAGCCTGACAAGACATTCCCGCAAAAGGCAGGCCCCCAGCCCTTGGCCGCGGCGGCTTTCTTTTATGCTGATCTTCAAAAGGCTGGCTTCATCCGCCGCCGCCTGCCAAAGCGCCAGGCCCGCCAGTTCTTCCTCCGCCCAAAGGGCAAAGCACCGTCCGGCAGGGGACGACAGCTCCCCCCCCAGCGCTTCGGCGCTCCAGCTTTCCACGGTCCCCTCTTCGATCGCCGCCGCGGCGGCGAGGTCTTTCTCCTCAAGGGGCGTTATAATCACACGCTCGTTCATCTGTTCTCCGTCCATTTCACCGTCATCCGGCCGCCTGTATTTTGTGCAAAATTTTGTACAAAATACAGGCATCAAAAAAGTCATCGTCCTTTTTTCCCGCTGCGGCGCCCCTCTCTTCCGCCGCGGCGGCCCGCATTGCAAAAAGCCGCTGAAAAGCCTGCTGTACCATGGTTTTCAGCCTACACGGCGTCTTTTCGGCCGCCGTCCGCCCGCGCTGTTTTCAGGCGGCTTTATGCGCCCTGCGGGTACGTTTTATCCATCAAAAGGCAGGCTGATCCATCTTTCGGTATTGTACATCAGCGCGGGCAAAAAATCAGCTTTTTGCCGCGTACCAGTCTGTCCCTTCACTCACGTCGGCCGTCAGGGGCACCGATAACTCGGCAGCGTTTTTCATCTCTTCGCCCAAGATCTTCGCGGCCTTTTTCTTTTCCGCCGCAGGCGCTTCCACGATCAGTTCGTCGTGCACCTGAAGCACAAGGCGCGCCTTTAACCCCTCTTCGCGCAGCCTGCGCCACACCCGTACCATCGCCAGCTTGATGATGTCCGCCGCCGTGCCCTGTATCGGGGTGTTCATGGCCATCCGCTCTCCAAGGCTGCGGATATTGAAATTACTGCTCTGCAATTCCGGCAGGGCGCGCCGCCGGCCATACAGAGTGGTGACATACCCTTTTTCGCGGCCCTCGGCAATGGTGCGTTCCATATATTCCCGCACGCCGCTGAAATTGTCCAGATAATTTTTGATGAACCGGTCGGCCTCGCGCACCGTCACCCCAATATCTTTTGACAGGCTGAACGCGCCAATGCCGTATACGATGCCGAAATTTACCGCCTTTGCGCTGGAGCGCAGCTGCGGCGTGATCTTTTCAGGGGGCATATCGTAGATCCTGGCCGCCGTGCTGCGGTGGATGTCCTTCCCCGTCCGAAAAGCCTCTTTCATCGTCTCGTCGCCGCTGATATGGGCCAGCAGACGCAGTTCTATCTGGCTGTAATCGGCGTCCAGAAGCAGGCAGCCCTTTTTCGCCACAAAATAACGGCGCAGCTGGCTGCCAAGTTCGGTGCGCACCGGGATGTTCTGCAAATTCGGCTCGCCCGATGAGATGCGTCCGGTGCGGGTTTCGGTCTGGTTAAAGGTAGAATGGATGCGCCCATCTTGGCCCACCACCTTCAGCAGCCCCTCCACATAGGTGGAATAAAGCTTTTGATAGGTGCGGTAAGCCAGGATATGGTCGATCGCCGGGCTGTACGCCCGCAGTGATTCCAGCGTCTCGGCGTTGGTCGAATACCCGCTTTTTGTCTTTTTGCGGGTGGGTAGGCCCAATTTATCAAACAACGCCTCGCCCAGCTGCTTGGGAGAATTGACGTTGAACTCATATCCCACCATATCGTAGATGGCGGCAAGCTCCGTCTCCAGCGCTTGGTGGATAACGGCCCCGAACGCGCGTATCCCCTCGCTGTCCACTTCCACGCCGGTCAGCTCCATATCCGCCAGCACCTCGGCCAGCGGCAACTCGATCTCCCGCAGCAGCTTCTCCATGCCCTCGGCCTCTATCTCTTTTTGCAGCTTCTCACAAAGCGCGGGCAGCAGCGTCACGCCGCCCGGCGCGTCCTTTGCGGCCTGCGCGTCATATTCCTGTGCCAGACGCTCCACCGTATATTCCTTTGCGGCGGGGTTGAGCAGATACGCCGCCAGCTTTGCGTCAAAAACAATGGCCGCCCGTTTTTCATCCTTCAGCGCCAAGGCATACAGCGGCTTTGCGTCAAAACAAAAAATGCGTCCGCCGCAAAGCGTCTTTTGTAAAGCGGCTGAATCCGCCGCGGCCAGATAGACTTTTTTATCGGCTGACAGCAGCGCGTATCCGTCTTTTACCGGCGCGATATAAACGTCCCCCTCCAGCGGCTCTAAAAGCTCCAGCGTCCGGGCCTTTGGCCGTTCCTCCGCCTCCTTGCCGCCGTCGCTTTTCTCACCGCCGCGCAGCCCCAGCCGGTCTATCATCTTATACATTTCAAGCCCCGCCAAAATACCGGCGGCCTGGGGGGCGGGCTTGGCCACGGCGTAAGCGTCCAGCGTCAGCGGCACCGGCGCTTCGGCTGAGATCGTCCCCAGCCTGCGCGACAGCGCGACCTGCTCCCGTCCGGCCTCCAGCTTGGCCCGCTGGCCGGGTTTGATGAACGGGTCGTCCAGATTTTGATACACGCCCTCGACGCTGCCGAATTTTTGTATCAGCGCCAATGCCGTTTTTTCTCCGATACCGGCAACGCCCGGGATATTGTCCGAGGCGTCCCCCATCAGTGCTTTTACTTCGATCAGCTGGATCGGCTCCAGCCCATATTTTTCCCGTATGGCGGCCTCGTCCATCACTGTGGTCTCCGGCCTTCCCATCTTGCTGCCAGCCAGCAGCACCCGCACCCCGGGGCGTACCAGCTGCAGGCTGTCGCGGTCTCCGGTGGCAATGGCGCATTCATCCCCTGTTTCAAAACATTTCTGTGCCAGCGTCCCCAAAATATCGTCCGCCTCCCAGCCCTCGGCTGTGACGATGGTATACCCCAGCGCCGCCAGCAGCTCGCGCAGCACCGGCATCTGCTGGGCCAGGTCGTCCGGCATCCCTTTGCGCTGGGCTTTATAGCCGTCGTACATCTTATGGCGGAACGTCGGCCCCTTCAAATCGAAAGCCACGGCCACCCGGTCGGGCTTTTCATCCTCTAAAAGGCGCAGAAAGATATTCATAAACCCATAGACGGCGTTTGTGGGCCGCCCGTCTTTTGTGGTAAGCAGCTTTATCCCGTAAAAGGCGCGGTTCGCAATGCTGTTGCCGTCCAGTACCAATAGCTTCAAAGTCCTGTCCTCCATAAATAAATTCTGGCATTAGTATACCACAAACGCCCTGCTTATGATAGAATAAGAAAGAATTTCAAACGTTTTGAGGTGAGCATTTGCAGATCGGCAACATCAACATCGCCCCGGGCGCGGCGCTGGCCCCCATGGCGGGCCTGACGGATGCGTCGGTACGGGCGCTGGCCGCAGAATACGGGGCCAGCTGCACCGTCAGCGAAATGGTCAGCGCCAAAGCGCTGACTTTCGGAGACCGTAAAAGCCGTCAGCTATGTATGCACGGGGGCGGCGGCAAGCCCTTCGGCATCCAGCTGTTCGGGTGTGAGCCCGCCGTCCTTGCTGCGGCGGCAAAGCTGGTTTTGCCTTTTGAGCCTGATTTTATCGACATCAACATGGGCTGTCCCGCACCTAAGATCACCGCCACCGGCAGCGGCAGCGCCCTGATG
>JAUNTE010000006.1 GCA_030538855.1 Oscillospiraceae bacterium | reverse complement strand
CCGGTTCCGCCTCCCGTTCCCCTCGCACCTGACCCGGTGCCCCTTGCCCCGCCGCCGGTACCTACCTTCTATACGCTGGTAGAAGACCCTGTGCCGCACGGCTCACTGCCGCGGCGCAGCGGCCTGTATACCCTGGCGGATGACGATGTGCCGCTTGGCAAGCTGCCAAAAACCAGCGGTAATGGCGGAACGGCTGCCGGAAGCGTAGGCGTCCTGTCACTGCTGGCAGGCGCAGTGCTTGGGCTTTTCGGCAAAAAGAAAAAGAAGGATGAGGAATGATCCGGCCGGGTCATGTCTGAAACACAACACAGGTGGGCCGCCCTTTAAAGCGGCCCACCCACAGAAATTACTTTAAAACACAGGTTGAATATGAAAAGCGGCGCGGGGATAAGCGGTTTCAAACGCTTGTCCCCGCGCCTTTTTTGAATAGGGGAACCACCGGCTGTACCGGTGGAGGCAGCCGATGTAAAGCTTTCTCTTCAAAAAAATTGAGCAAAGAGAATCTTCTATCCACAGGCTGGCGAATGAGCAAAAGCGTTGACGGCGCAGGCGGCTTGCCCCTTTATAAGCGGCTGGGTGTAAGAGGCAAAACAAAAGATGGTGCGGTGCGTCTTTTTGAGACGCCTGCCGGTAAAAAGCCTTTTACGGCCTTACGCCAGCCGCCAGTCTGACTGATGGGGATGGCTCCTATCGCTTTTTATCAATACCGGCCAAACGCGCCGCCACGTTTTTGATATAGGGCCTGACCACGTTTTTTGAAAGGGCCGGGGTATAAGGAGGCGGCCATGCCGCCAATATCCGACAGGCTGCCCATCCTGTGTACCCGGACATAAAGCGGCTTTTGCGTAAGCGCAGTTTTGGCATTGCCGCCCAAGACGGCAGAGCATGTCAAAGCCCGTCCTGGCCAAAGGCGAAACGCCGCCGTCCTTTGAAGGCCGGCGAAATTGCGGCCCCATCAGAAGGTTTGAGGCATATAATTAAAGTACGGTGCAGCCTGTGGCGCTTCATGGCGGGCGTCACCGCATAAGGGCCTGTATCACCTTGTGTGGGCAGAGGATAAAAGCTGGGGCATTGTCCCTTTTAGCAACTGCTATAGAGGGGATGGCCGGTACGGCCTCACCGCCGTATAGTCACCCGCAGTGGAAGAGACCTCAAAAAGTTAGATAAATGATTTAATTAAGCAGCCGAAAAAGCTTATTGTCTATAAATTGCAGGCGGCAAGCCTTTAAGCTTTGTCCTGCGGCGGTTGTCGTAGTAGTCAGGATAATCAATCAACTCTTTCTTGAAATACTCTATAGATTCAAATGTCTGCAAATACAAAAGCGCGCTTTTGAATAGGCCAAGGAGGTTTTCAATCACAGTATTGTCCAGAAAGCTGCCCTTGCGGCTATGCTCTGCTGGACGCCCTTTTTCTTTAGCATTTCTTGGTACTGTTTGTGTTGGTACTGCCAGCTTTGATGGGAGTGGAGATCAGTTTCGCACAGCCCTGCACTTTTGTAAATGCCTTATCCGGCATGAAAGTTACCATGGGCAACATCGGCCTGCCCGAAATGGTATAGCTGATAATATCCCGGCTGCACAGGCCGGGGGCCGGCGACAGGCAGCGCTTTTGTCCAAACAGACAAAACTCTGTCACGTCGGTCACCTTCTTTTGCTTCAGCTTCGCGGCTTCAAAATTTCGTTTCAAAAGGTCGGCGCGTTCTTGCCCGCTTCACCCTTGTAAGAGAGGTGCTTTTTCATCCGAACACGGCAGACGGATGCCCATATCTTCATCAGCCGCTGCCTCGTCTTGTGATTGCGCATAAAACCCCTGTCACGGGTGATACGTCGGTAACCATAGCGGCCCTTGTGCGCATGACAGGTGGCCGATATCGCCTCTTTCTTCGATTTGTATTTATCTGCCGCACCTTGTGGTTTTACATGATAACAGTATGTGGCTGGTGACAGTTAAGCGGATGAGCAGGAGCAGGTCTCATTCAAAATCATGCCTCAGCTTTCTGAATCACCATTGTTTTTTTGTGCTGGCGCCTCCCGTCTTTTAAAACCAAGGCCCGCAAGTTTTTCAGGTACCCATTCTCTGCCTTTGACCGCTGATTCTCAGCTATGAAATCGTTTCCCACCTGTTTGTCCAGTTTAGACGCATGGCTTTTGTGTGAACCGCTGGCACGCCCCCGACATTCCACGTCTAAAATTTTCGCCCTTCTTCTAAATAGATGCGTTACTACCGCTGTATCATAGAGCGGCTGATTCCATATTTCTTTGCGATTTCATTTTGGACCAATCTGTTTTCGCATATCTTCTACTGCTTTTTGTTTGAACTCTCCTGTGTGTGTTTTCTCAGACAGCCCTTTTGACATAGAAAAGTATCCCCATCGTTATTCAGTATACGATACTGTCTGACTTTTGGGGTGCTGTTCATTTTATGCTCCGCTTACAAGAGAAAAGGCGGCGGCCATAATGGACGGGCGCATAGCTGTGTTTTATAAGTGCAAGCGCCGTAGCCTGTTAAAAACGGCTCTAAAATATCTCTGTATGAGACGCCTGAAAAGGGTATATCCAACGCATGAATACCTGCCCGATTTTGGGAATGGTACGCCCTTACTTTAAAAATTTATCATGATCGCGCCCAAGACGGCCAGAAAGCGGTTGTTTGGCAATCGTTTGTAAGCGGGCGGCTGAAGTTCCCACCGGTTTTCTTATACATAGACCGGCTTTTTCAGGATAGGACGAAGGGGCAAGGCAATGAGCGGCCACTTCACGGCCCGCTTATGAGTGGACGCCGGGTGATAGGTATGAGGGGGTGTGCCGGTTAGGTTTTTTCAGGCGTCATGGCTTTTCACCATTGTAAAAGACAAATATCAAAAGGCATTCCGCCGCGGTTTTATCTTGCTATAAGAGGCCTTTTGGAAGAGCCCCCCGGCGCTGTACCGGGGCGGGGCGGGAACACTTTCGTATCCAGCAGAAAAATAGAAACTGCAAACAAAAAATACAGATGCAGCCATGCTGTAAAAACAGATCAGGCAGAAGTGAAGGCAAGAAAAACCAACCAGAGGCCAAGGTAAGGGAGTGGGGGATGAAAGCTGATACAGCAAGGTTTACCTATCTGAAACTGCCTGCCGGAGGCTGGGCTTTGTGCAGACGTTGTTCGTAGTATGCGCCGCATTAAGGCGCCCCCAGCCCCATAGGGTTTTGCCCGTATAAAAAGAGCCGCCAGCGGGGCTGTCGGCTCTTTTTATATCTTATTGAATTCAGAGACTACCGGCTGTGCCGGTGGCGGTACTCTGCAGCAGAAAAGATATTGCTGTTTTAATAGCGGCAGCGTGCGCGGTGCAGGTGAAAAACATTTCAGTGTGTCTTGAGACGCTGGCCGGTAACAGTCCCTGATAGGGCCTGCGCAAGCTTCGGGTTTAATCCGAAGCTTTTGACGGCAACTTATTTTCAGGGTACCGCCCGATTTTCGTACGATATATGTGAAACGTCTATTTTTTTCTGCGCAGCTGTACCTGACGAACCAGTTCTCCCGCAATTTGCGTCAGGGGCAGCTGCTGAGACACCGCGCCCAGTTTGTAGGCCTCCATAGGCATACCATAGACGATGGAACTGTCTTTATCCTGGCCGATGGTATACGCCCCGGCCCGCCGCATAGAGAGCAGATGCTGTGCGCCGTCGGCCCCCATGCCGGTAAGGATAACGCCGATCGCGTCTTTGCCGGCTGTTTTGGCGACCGATTCAAACAAAACGTTTACCGAGGGGCAATGCCCGCTCACTTTCTCGCCGGGCTGAGATTTTATATAGTAGCCCCCCGCGTCTTTAAAAAGACGCATATGAAAACCGCCCGCAGCAATGAGGACAAGGCCGGGATGTACCCGGTCCATATTTTTGGCCTCGCGCACTTCCATCTGGCACAGGCCGTTGAGGCGCTGCGCGTACATGGCGGTAAACACCGGGGGCATATGCTGTACAATGACGATGCCTGGCATAGCGGCGGGCAAATTGCGGATGACTTCTAAAATCGCCTCGGTGCCCCCGGTAGAAGCACCGATGGCGATGACGGTAGGCTCTGTTTTGGCGGCGGGCGACAAAACGGGCTCAGAGGGGGCGGGGCGGTTCATACCGCCCGCGGCCGCAACCGTCTGCGAGAGGCGCTTGCCGCGCTGGAGGCTGCATGCCACCCGGACTTTTACTAAAATTTCTTTCCAAAAAGCTTTCTGTTTTTCCCGCTCGGCCGGCAGGACGGCCGCATCCTCTACGCCTGCGGCCACAGCGGCCGTACGGACGGACAGAGAGGGCACCACGCCGATGACGGGCTGAGAAAATTGACGGTTTTTCAACAAAGCAAGGGCGGGCGAAGGGTCTGCCTCAAAACACAGCACAACAATTTCAGGCGCGGCGGTTTGCACCCGCTGTTGCGCCTGTGGATATTCACAGCAGCCTCTCCACTCAAACTGAGAGTCTTCCCGCAGGGCCGATTCCAGTCCCTCAGAAAAAGAGCCCGTATTCGAGATACAGAAAACGCTTATTTTTTGAGGCACATTTGCCATAGCTTACTTCTCTCTTTTCTGATAAATCGCAGGTTCAAGAAATTGATAATTGGTGATGTCGCGGTTGATCACTTCAGAATGCCCGATGAATAAGTATCCGCCGGGGGCCGTCACATCATAAAATTGTTTGACCAGTTTGTCGCGGGTGGGGTTGTCAAAATAGATCATCACGTTACGGCAAAAGATCAAATCAAAAGGTTTACGGAAGGAAAACGTTTCCATTAAATTGAAAGGCTTGAATACCACTTCACGGCGAAGCTTTTCACACACCTGATACTGTCCGTCCGGCTGTTTGGTCAGGTATTTATCCTGCCATACTTTTGGCAGGCCGGAGAGATTATCTGCCGAATAGACGGCGCGGCGGGCTTTATCCAACACCTTCATCGAGATATCGGTGGCCAAAATGGTGGTGTCCCATTTACTTTTTTCAGGGCCAAAATAATCGTCGATGGCCATGGCGATGGTATATGCCTCCTGCCCGGCGCTGCAGCCCGCGCTCCAGATACGCAGGTCATGGTCTCTGGCGTGGACGCGGCACAGATAGGGAAGCACCTGTTTTTGCAGAAAAGAAAAATGCTCTTGCTCACGCATAAAATAAGAGTGATTGGTGGTGATGCGGTTGAGCAGCCCGGTCACTTCGGCGCCCGAAGAATCATTTTTGATCAGCTTTAAATAATCCTGAAAAGTAGTAAGGCCGCGTTCACGCAGCAAATTTGAAAGGCGTCCTTCGATCAAAACACGTTTTTTAGAGAGATCGATCCCGTATTTTTGCTTAACGAAACGCGTCAGCTCTAAAAATTCAGCATCGGTTAAATGGATCAGCCCTGACATAGGCTCAGACATAAATGGTTAGCCCTCCTCTTGTGAAGCCGGACGGATACCGTCCGCATACAGATCCGCTGCGAAGAAACGCTCACAGTCGAGATTGCGGACGACACGATCGCCCAGGTCAGCAATAGACTGCAGGTATTTTTCGTCGCTGAGCTGCTGCAGCGGCGGCTCACTCAGCTGGTGATCGGCAACGCTGCATACCTCGGCCACCTCGTCTACGATCACGCCGACGCGAAAATCGTTATAAGCGACAATGATAAAGCAGGTTTTCTCGTCGTCGGCTTTTGCGGGCTTTTTCAATTTGAGCCGTACATCCAGCACCGGGACAATGCGGCCGCGCAGGTTGATAACGCCGCGCATATAGGCGGGGACATGGGGCAGGTGCGCGGTGGGCTGCGTGCTCACGATTTCAATTACATGGCTCAGTTCCAGCCCATATAATTCACCGTCCACATAAAAAGTTAAATATCTGCCTTCAAGGCTGCTTTTTTTATATTCATTCATGTCCGGTCACCTGCCTTCCAATCCGCCGATAAGATTTACACAGTCTATGATCAGGCTGATCGTGCCGTCACCCATGATAGAGCAGCCCGAAAGGCCCCGTTCTTTAATGCCGTATTTGGCAAGATAGGGCGGGAAGGGCTTCACGACCACCTGCTGTTCTCCGATGAGCTCATCCGCAAAGAGACACGCGGTCCCGCGGTCCGTCTCAGTCAGCACCAGAATGCCCTCATTCAGGTCAGATACGGCGCCCGGTGCGTCAAATGCTTTATGAAGCCGGATGACAGGATAGCATTGTCCGCGCAGCAGTATCATCTCAGAGCCGTCGGTATCGTGAATGACCTGCGCAGAATCGGACACTTTAAAAGACTGCCGGATAGAGGAGATGGGCAGGATATACAGCTGCTCGCCCACCATCAGCCCCATGCCGTCCACGATCGCCAGCGTCAGCGGGATCTTGATGGTGAAGACGCTGCCCTCACCCTGTTTACTTTCTACCGTAACAGTGCCGCCTACGCTCTCAAGATTTTTGCGTACCACATCCATACCGACGCCGCGGCCTGAAAACTCGGTGACGTTTTCGTTGGTGGAGAAGCCGGGAAGCATGATCATGCCATAGATCTCTTTATCGGTATAATCCTTTTCAGATTTGGTCAACATCCCGTTCTTTTTGGCCTTGGCCAAAATTTTGTCACGGTCAAGGCCGGCGCCGTCGTCCGCGATGGTGATGATGATCTCACTGCCGGCGTTCTGGGCTGAAAGCGTCACTTTACCGGCGCGGGGTTTGCCTGCGCGCACACGGTCTTCCGGCATTTCAATGCCATGATCGACGCTGTTGCGCACCATATGCATAAAGGGGTCGTTGATGGAATCGTTGATCGTCTTGTCTACTTCGGTGTCGCCGCCGTTGGTGACAAGTTCGGCCTCTTTGCCCAGCTTTTTGCACATATCCCGCACGATACGCTGCATCTTTTGAAAAACGCCCGAGATGGGCACCATGCGCATGCTCATGACAACGTCCTGCAGCTCGTCCGTCAGTTTGCGCAGTTCACGGGTGGATTTGCTGAAATTTTCCAGCTTCATGCCCCGCAGGTCAGGATTGGCGGAGACCATGGATTCTGCGGTGACGATCTCGCCCACCAGGTCCATCAAATGATCCAGCTTGGACTGATTGACGCTGATGAGGCTTTGCTTGGCGGCTTTGGGCGCCGCGCCGGCGCCCCCGCCTGCCCCTGTCTGCCCGGCGGCCTGTGTGCTTTGCGTCGCCGCAGGCCCGGCCGGTTTATCCAGCTTTTCATAACTCTTCACATTGATGGCGTTTTCGATCAGCCGGTAGATGTCGTCGGGAGACCCGGCGCATTTGAATTTTATGATAAACCCGTTGTCGATGATCTGTTTGCACAAAGAGGAATCCGCCTCAGGATTCTGCGGATCGGACTCAAGCTCTTCGCATACATCCTTCAGCTGGTTGAGCAGCATAAAAGCGCGGATATTCTCCATCTGGCAGCCGTCTTCAAAAAAGACGCGCACCGTATACTCCTGCAAGGCAGCGGTGGGGGCGGTGAAGGGCTGAGACGGGGGAAGGGCTGAGATCTCCTCATAGCTTTTTACGTTGAGGGCGCTTTCAATGACCCGGTGCACATCCTCCAGCGAGCCGGCCGGTTTAAATTTGATGATAAAGCCGTTTTTGACGATGCCGGGCGCGCAGTTTGGGTCACTCTCGGGGTTTTGGGGCTCAGAGTCAAGCTCTTCGCACACGTCTTTCAGCTGGTTGAGCAGCATAAAGGCGCGGATATTCTCCATCTGGCAGCCGTCTTCAAAAAAGACGCGGATCATCCGCACCCCTTCAGACGCGGCCGGGGGCGGCGCCTGAACAGGGGCCGCAGCGGCGGCCGGGCTCTCTCCGCCTTTCATGGCGGCGGCCAGCGCCTCCAGCTTTTGCAGCATTTCTTTGGTGTCGGCCGGCTGATAGTCGTCGCTTTGCAGGCCGTCTATTTCACCGCGCAGATAATCGGAAGCCTGAAAAACCAGATCGAACAATTCTTCGTTTACGCTTTGCATCCGGGCGGGGTCTTCACGAAGGATGAAAAAGATGTCTTCGACCGTATGGGCCAGAGCCGACATACTCTCAAGGCCCATCATGGCTGCCGAACCCTTGGTGGTGTGCATAATCCGAAAAATCTCATTGATATGCTCGGTACTGATACTTTTCGTCTTTTCACACGCCAAAAGTATCTCGTCCAATTGGTCCAGCAGCGCGCCGGTCTCAAAAAGGAACGTATCAAGCATACCTTCCATACTGGGGTCAATATAACTCATGTCGCTTCACCTGCACTCTGTAAAAATTTAAGAGAAAAACTGCGTTCGTTCAGCTAAGAAAGCCAGAAAAAAGGATATTAACTATTATAAATTCGACACTTCCTCAAAAAACTTAACCCTTTTCTCTTGATTTTTTGTACTTTCTTACGATATATATTAAGTATACTATTGAATTTGCCGAAGTGCAACTATTATCAGCGCAGAAAGAGGAAAGAATTATGGCGGAAATGCTGCGGATTACCTCGCCGCTTACGGGGAAAAGCCAAATACCGCAAAATAAACCCGAGGCGTCGCCTTCAGAGGCTTTTGTTTTACAGGATGTAAACCGGGTGGCCGCCCCGCAGAACAAGGGCGAAGCCCAGCCGCAGCAGAACAATACAACCCAGCAGGAGGGGATGCCCGCCATCCTGATGAACCTGCTGAAAGACCCGGACGTGACGGTGCACTTTTTGAAAAACATCTCTCTGCTGCAAGAGCTGGTAAAGCTTTTGCCGGTGCACAATAAAACCGTTTCACAGGATATGGAGCACCTTTTTCAGCAGCTTTTGGTAGAGCCGGGAGACCTTGCGGGAGAACTGGCGAAGCAGGAACAGGGGGCCACCTCGTTCCGCGGAGAGCTGTTCGACTTTTTGCGCGGCGTTCTTTCACGGGATGCGGCGGGAGAGATGAAACCGGCGGTGGCGGGGCTGCTGAAAGCGCTGAACGGAGAGATGGCGCGCAAAGATATATTGGAGGCGGTGGGCAACAGCCTTGATTATCTGGCGGAGACCATGGCCCCCAGCCAAAAGCTGGCATCCAGGCTGGGGGCGCTGGCGCGGGCCTTTCACGCGCCGGACGCGGCCCGCCATTACGGCGCCCTGAAGGAACAGGCGCTGGAGATGGTAAAAGACGTGCAGGGCAGCATCCTGTACTCGCCCCGCATTGAAAAGATATTATCGATCCTGCAGTATGATCTCTCCCGTTTCAGCACCGGAGAGACCGCGCTGGAGGACGCGGTGGCGGCCCTGGCGGCCCTGCTGCGCGGAAAGGACAGCGAGAACGCGGACAAATTGACCGAGCTTTTGCACCGTACCCTGATAAAGACGGGAAAAGGCGGAGGGGGAAAAGAGGCCTCCCGCGTGCTGGATACCCTGGCGCAGATCATTGAAAAGCAGGCGCAGGAAAAAGAGCTTTCAGCGACGGGGGCGGATAAGCTGGAAAAGATCATCCACAGCCTGCTTTCTTCGCCCTGTAATTATACGCCTTTGCTGCACTATGTCATCCCGCTGGAACAGGACGGCATGAAGGCGTTTGCAGAGATGTGGGTGAACCAGCGGGGTGAAGAAGACGAACGCCCCCAGCGGGACGGAGAGACGGAAAATACCGTGCACCTGCTGCTGGCGTTCGATATGGCGGGGCTGGGCCGGTTTGAGGCCGAGCTGTATGCCAGGGATAAAAAGCTGGAGATCGGCATTTTTTGTCCGCCGGAATATGTAGAGGCGTTCAGCGGCGTGTCGGCGGGCATCGCAAAAGGCGCGGCGCAGATCGGGTACCGGGTGGAGAAGGTGGAGATGCAGCCGTTGGAACGCGCGCGCAGTTTGATGGAAGTGTTCAAATCGCTGCCTTATAAAAGGACGGGTGTAGATGTCAAGATCTAAACAAAACAAAGCGGTAGCGCTGAAATATAACGCCGATCAGGACGTGGCCCCGGTGGTGATCGCCTCGGGCTATGGAGAGGTCGCGGAAAAAATTATAAGCGTGGCTGAAAAAAAAGGCATCCCCGTGTTCCGGGACGATTCGGCCTCGAGCCTTTTATGTATGCTGGAGGTGGGCACGGCCATCCCGCCGGAGCTGTATCAGGTGGTGGCCGTGATCTATTCACAGCTTTTGGAAAAGGCGAAAGAATTGCAGGGTGTGCCTTCGGATTTGGCTGTTTTGCAAAATATTTTAGATAAAAAAGAAGAGAATTCAGCAAAATAGACTAGGCAAAAGGGCTGAATAGACGTATAATATATGCATAAGACTGAAAATCACCTTTATAAATATAATTAAGATGTATCCGCAGATCCACCACAGCGCCTGTCACGAAGGGTAAAACATTCGCCATCGGGCTGGCTGCGCCAAAAAGAGAGAAAGGCGGCGACGCCGGTACGGCAATCAAAATGACGATAACGGGAAAAAAGAAACGGGCAAACACAGACGGAGGCGCCGGTATGCAGGTGGTTCCAAAAGAGTATGAGGGCTCTGTCTGTGAGCTGAAGAGTATGGAGAACGAGCTGATCGCCACAGGCGTGGTAGGGGAGATCACAGAGGATTACGTCCGCATCGATGCGCGCGCCAATCCTATCCCGATGCAGCGCTATGGGATTATGCTGAAAGTGAATGTGTTCAATTCCCGCGAGGGCTTTCGGGTATTGGTGGGTAAAGTGTACGCCGCCAGCACCCGTTTTTTAAAATTGATAGAAGTGACCAGCCTGCTGGATTATGAGCGGCGCAACTTTTTTCGCATCGAGGCGGATCAGCCCGCGTGGATCGTAAAAAAGAACGAAGAGACCGACGAGTGGGAGGATGCACAGCGCGTCAGCATCCGGGACATCAGCCTGGGGGGCGTGCTGCTTGAATGGCCGGACGGAGAGATGAAGACCGGCGCGCACATTTTTTTACGGCTGAAGCTGGGGCGTTTCAACCAGGTGGTGGAATGTGTGATATGCCGCACTGAAGACCGCGCCGGCGTACCTTATTACGGATGTGAATTTCAGGCGCTCTCCATGCCGCAGTCTGACGCGATATGCCAGTACATCTTTCAGCGGCAACGGGAACAGATACAAAAAAACAAGTTTGAACAAAACAGCCTGAACCGCGGCGGGATATAAAACCGCGGGGGCTTTTAGGAGGGGACGAAGACATGACGGCAGCGGCGGAAAAAGCAAAAATAATGCCGGAACAGCCGGTTTTCGTGCTTGACATCGGCACACACAGCGTCATTGGGATCGTGGGAGAGATGAAAAAGGGCGTGTTCACCGTACGGGCGGTGGAAGAACGCGCCCATACTACCCGCAGTATGCTGGATGGCCAGATACAGGATATTGAGGCGGTGGCGGAAGTGGCCGCCGCGGTACATAAAAAATTGCAGGGCAGGCTGCGCCGGCCGTTGACGTGGGTGTCGGTGGCCGCCGCGGGGCGGACGCTGCTGACCCAGGTGGGCAGATGGGAAGAGACCTTAGAGCCTGCGGCCCCGGTGAGCCCCGCCCTGGTGGCGCGGCTTGAGAACGGCGCCGTGGCCCAGGCGCATGAGGCGGCGCTTGAAAAAGCGGCGGCGCACAACACGGGGCCGTTTGTCTGCGTGGGCTATTCGGTGACCAAATATCTGCTTGACGATTACCCCATCAGCGTATTGAAGGGGCATACCGGCACCCGCGCATCGGCAGAGGTGATCGCTACCTTTTTGCCGCAGCAAGTGGTGGACAGCCTGAAGACCGCGATGGAGCGGGTGGGGCTTGAGGTGGAATTACTTACGCTGGAGCCGATCGCCGCCATGAATGCGGTGATTCCGCCCCAGCTGCGTATGCTGAACCTGGCGCTGGTGGATATCGGGGCGGGTACTTCAGACATGGCTATTTCAACAAGCGGCAGTATTTCAGCCTATACCATGGCCACCATAGCGGGAGACGAAGTGACAGAGGCCCTGTCGGCGCATCTTTTGGTGGATTTTCGTGAGGCCGAGCAGCTGAAGCTGGCCGCTGCGGCGGGCGAAGACGCCCAGTTTACAGATATTATGGGAAGGACCCGCACCGCTTCGCCGGAGGAGCTGCGGCAGGCCATGCTGCCTGCGGTAACGCAGCTGGCGCAGGCGATCGCGGCGCGTATTTTAGAAAATAACGGACAGCGGCCGCCCTCTGCCGTTTTTTTGGTGGGCGGCGGCAGCCAGGCACCGGGGTTGGCGCCCATGGTGGCGAAAGAATTGGGCCTGCCGGAAGACCGCGTGGCGGTTGGCGGCAGTGAGTACCAAAAAAAGCTGGCGGTCTTTCCGAAAGGGACGGCGGGGAGCGACCCCCGTTTTGCGACGCCTCTTGGCATTGCGTTGACGACGGCGCAGGCAAGAGAAGAAGGACGCATTGCAGTACAGCTGAACGGGCAGGCGATGAGCCTTTCAAAAACAGGGAACTGCCGCGTTATGGACGTATTGGCTCAGGCGGGGTTTGGACAAGACCAGCTGCTGGCCCCCAAGGGAAAAGACGTGCGGGTGACGGCGGACGGAGAAGAGGTATTGTTTCGGGGCAAAGCGGGGATGCCGGCGTCGATTTTATGCAACGGCGCGCCCATTGCCCTTTCCGCCCCGCTGAAAAACGGAGACAGGCTCGAGTTTTCTCCCGCGCAGCGCGGAGAGGATGCCGCGCCCGCCGCTGTTGACGTATATGGCGGAGATGTGTTTTTTACCGTCAGGGCGGGAGAAAAAGAGCTGCCTGCAGGCATGGGCCTGCGCATCAACGGAGAACCCGCACAGCCGCAGCAAAAGCTGCGGGACGGAGACAGGCTGGAGAGTTTTTCTTTGAAGACCCTGCGGGAGCTGGGGCTGGAGGGGACCTGGATGCGCAACGCTTCCCTCTGCGGGCCGGATGAGCCTCTGGAGCCGGGAGACCGGCTGGAACAGCCGCCGCAGCCACAGCCGCAGCCCAGACAAAAACCGCAGCCGTCTTCACCGCCGCCGCAGCCTGCCCCCGCAGAAGAGACGGCGGAGATGGGGATAGAGATCATGCTGAACGGCAGGACACTTTCGCTGCCGGTCAAGGCGGACGGCACGCCCTACGCCTTTTTTGACCTGCTGCCCTATGCCGATATCGACCCGCGCAACCCTCAGGGCATTGTGGAACTGAAGCTGAACGGCCGTCAGGCCGCTTATCTGGATACGCTGCACAGCGGCGACCACGCTGAGATAGGGTGGAAGAGATAAAAGATACCGCCCTGTTACAAAAATATAAAAGATCAAACCAGAAAGGGATGCCGCTTATGGACAATTACATCGTAAGACAACCTATTCTGAACCGGAAAAATGAGACGGTCGCCTATGAGATATTATATCAGCAGGACGCCACCAGTCTTTTTCAAAAAGAAGAGGATGTGCCGGCCGCCAACGCGATAGAAGAGTTTATCGCCCAGGGCGACAGTGATAAGATATCTGGAGGGAAGACGGCGTGGCTTACGTTTACGCCCAGTTTGCTGCTGCGTAATATCCCCACCATGTTTACGCCTGAAAAACTCGTCATCCAGATCGAAGACAATTCGCTGGTCCATCCGCTGGCCCAAAAGGTGATCTACCGTTATCAGAAAAAGGGGTACGATCTGGCGCTGAAAGGGTTTGAATTTTCTCCGCGCTATTTTTCAGTGCTGGACGCCATCAGCAAGATCAAGCTTGATTTTGCGGCATCCGCCGAGGAAAAAGAATCCTACGCAAATATTGCCAGTATCGGCAAAAGCTTTCAAAAGCAGATCGTGGCTTACAACGTCAATGCCAGAGAGGATTATGAGCTGGCGGAAAAGATAGGCTGTGATTTGTTTCAGGGCACTTATATCGCCGTGCCCCGCTCAGAAAAAATACATCGTGTAGACCATATGCAGTCAAACTTTTTCCAGCTTATCGTTGCCATCACCAAAGAAGAGCCGGATGTGGATGAGATCGCCGAGATCATCTCGCGCGATGTGACGCTGGCCTTCGCGCTGATCAAACTGGTGAACTCGGCTTATTTTGCCCTGCGCAACCGGGCAAAATCGGTGAAACAGGCGTTGCTTGTACTGGGGCTGGGGCAGCTGAAACAGTGGGTCTATCTTTTAAGCTTCAAACAGGACGGCAGCGACGCGCCGGAAGAGCTGATCCGTATGTCGTTTTTACGGGGAAATTTTGCGCAGGCGCTGTCGGGATATGTGCAGGAGCTGCCTGTAAGCCCCAGTGAGGCTTATATGATGGGGATGTTCTCTACCCTGGGCGTCCTGATGGATATTTCTTTAGAGGACGCGCTGGCGCAGCTGGCCATCTCAGACGATGTGAAAAAAGCTTTACTGTACGGAGAGGGAAAAGCAGGACAGCTTTTTCAGATGGTGCTTTGTTACGAAAATGCCGATTGGAGCGGCATCACCCACTATGCCCGGGCGCTGGGGATACCGGTAAACGTCATCTCACAGAAGTATTTTGAATGTGTGGAATATGTCAACCATATCTGGCAGAGTTTGAGCCAGCCCTATGAAACAGAAGAAAAACCAAAACAGATGATGGAAAAAGCAGTTAAAGAAGGCGAAGAGAACGACGGTGTTTCTTAGTAAGAAAGCCGCCAAGTGGAGGGGAAGAGCAGCATGAAAAACAACGAACAAAACCAGGATATTTCAGCTGAAGAGCTGCGGCAGGCGGAACGGCCGGCCGACGGTCAGCCTTCCGCCGTTGCGGTAGAAGAGCCGCAGCAGCCGGCACTCTCTGACGAAGAAGCCCCGACGGCGCTTTCGCGGGAAGACGGAAAGCCGCAAACCGGGGAAACCTTAGGGCCGCAGGAGGAAACGGCTGAGGAGACGCCGTGTATGCTGGAGGATGACATGCCGCCCGAGAACGCGCAGGAGGCCGAAGACTGGCTTGCACATTTGTTTGATGAGGAAACCCCGGCTGAAAATGAGGGATCTTCGCCGCCGGAGGAGACGCAGCCGATGCAGCCGGACGCCGTGCAAAATGCCGAAGAAGACGCCGAAAAAGAGGCAAGCGCGCCGCCGGAGGAGCAGACGGAAGAGCCCGCGCCGCCGGTACAGCCCGAAGCAAAAAGCGGGCCGCACCGTTCACTGCTGGCGATCTTTTTAAAAAAGGATAAAACGCAGGAGGCTTCGCAGCCGCAGGAAAAAATATCGAAAAAAACGATTCGTGGAAAGATCATCAAAGGCATGGCGGTCATGGTGATTTTGACAGCGGTGGCCATGGGCATTATGGGCGGGATATTCAACTATCTCTCGGCCATGGATACGCTGGAGACCACCATGACTGAGACGGCCAAGCTGGCTGCCCAGCGGGTGGAGAAGGAACTGAACGCTTATTTGAATATGGCCGCGGACACCGGCTGCAATGAAAAAATTGCCAGCAGTACCCTGACGCCTAACGTGAAAAATACGCAGCTGAAAGTGCGTATCAAAAACTACGGATTACAAGCCGGCGATATTTTGACCCTGGAGGGCAAAAGTATTTTTTCGGGTGAGGATTACAGTGACGAACCGTTTTTTGAGGCGACCTCAAACGGAAAAAATTATCTTACTGACCCCCGCATGGACGAAGACGGAAACTATACCGTTATGTTGGCTGCGCCCCTGTGGCAGAACGGCTCGCCACGTACGGTGGTATGCGGTGCAGTCGTGCTTCGCCCCCAGGCCTCGCTGCTCAGTGATATCGTGTCCACGATCAATATCGGAAACAGCGGCGCGGCTTATCTGCTGAACGCAGAGGGTACGGTGATCGGTTCTTCCAAGCCGGAAGACGTGAATGTGCTGAACGCCATTGAAAGAGCGGAAACAGATCCTTCGTATTCCACTATCGCTCAAATGGAAAAGGAAATGGTTGCCGGACAAAGCGGCTTTACAACTTATAAAAAAGATGGCCGGACGATTGTGGCGGCTTATGCCCCGGTAGAGGGGATGAACGGCTGGAGTATTTGCGTTGACGCGGATATCCAGGATTTTTTGGGCGGCTTTTATCGTTCCATCGTATTTATGCTGATCGCAATGGTTGTGTTCATCGTAGTGGGCTGTGTTATGGCCCTGCGGTTAGGAAACCGCATTGCCAACCCCATCCGCGTTTGTGTAGACCGTTTGGTGAAATTGGCGCAGGGAGATTTGAACAGCTCGGTGCCCGAGGTACATACCAAAGACGAGACTGAGGTGCTGGCAGAGACGACGCGTGAAGTATCCGAAAAACTGGCGGGGGTCGTGGCGGATATATCCAATGTGCTTACCGAGATGGCCGCGGGTAACTTTACGGTAGAGAGCAGCGGCGAATACAACGGCGATTTTGGGCCTATCAGTAAAGCGACTGAAAATATACTCTCGTCTCTCAACGATACCCTGTCGCAGATCAGCGTTGCCGCCGATCAGGTGTCGGACGGCGCCAGCCAGGTGTCGGGCGGCGCGCAGGCGCTTTCACAGGGGGCGACAGAACAGGCCACTGCTGTTGAAAAACTGGTGGACGCGCTGAACGTCGTTTCGGATAAAGTGCGGCATTCAGACGAAAACGCGCAGAGAGCCAGCGTAAAAACGGAAGAGGCAGCCGCTGAATTGGAACGGGTGAGCCGCCAGATGCAGCAGTTGATCGAAGCAATCACAAAAATACATGAATCCTCCAGCGAGATCGGCTATATCATCAAGGTGATCGAAGATATTTCGATGCAGACCAATATTCTGGCGCTGAACGCGGCGGTAGAGGCTGCCCGTGCCGGTGAGGCGGGCAAAGGCTTTGTGGTGGTTGCGGATGAAGTTAGAAATCTGGCCGCAAAAAGCGCGGAAGCCGCCCAGGAGACCAGCGTGCTGATCGAGGGGTCTGTCAAAGCGGTGGATTATGGCACCCGTATTGCCAATAAAACGGCAAAAACCCTGCTGCAGGTAGTAGAAGAGGCCAACGTCTCTACGGCGCTTGTGAAAGAGATCTCACAGGCCGCCACGCAGCAGGCCATAGCACTGAACCAGATATCCGCCGGGATGGAGCAGATATCCTCTGTGGTACAGACAAACTCTGCCACCAGCGAGCAATCGGCGGCCGCCAGCCAGCAGCTTTCAGCCCAGGCCGCGACGCTGAAAGAGCTTGTTGAAAAGTTTGAGCTTTCGGCAGACGTATAGCAGGACACAAAAAAGATTGGGCAGTTTCGCAAAAGGCCGCCTGTTCTTGTTAAAAGGAGCGTTATCTCATGGAAAATATTATGAACAGGTCATGGCTGCTGTTCCGCATTCAAAAAGTAAATTATGCAGTGGAGAGCAAAGCCGTCGTATCTATTTTGCAGGAGGCCGGAAAAGTGACCCCACTGCCGCAGTCTGATCCTTTTGTAAGGGGGATCATGCTTCTGCGGGGGAGTATCGTGCCGCTGCTGGACCTGCGCCTGATGTTGGGCCTGCCCACTGTAGAACGGGAATATAAAGAGTTTGTCGCCATGCTGGATGCCCGAAAAAAGGACCATCTTGTCTGGGCGAGCGAGCTGCGCCGGTGTGCGGAGACAGGCCAGCCGTTTACATTGGCGGACGACCCCCACAAATGTGCTTTTGGAAAATGGTATGATTCATTTGAGCCGCAGAACCGCACCATTGCGTTTCATATGCGGAAAATAGAGGAACCCCATAAAGAGCTTCATGACCTGGCCAAATACATAGAACCCCGTTTAAAAGAGGGAAAAACCCTGCAGGATGACCCGGATATGGCCGACAAGATAGAAGAGATGGACGAAAGGCTGGTACCCAATATCGTGGGGCTGCTTGACGAGGCAATCGAGATATTTGAAAGCAGCTACCGGCAGATGGTGGTGACGCTGGAGTATCAGGACGAGAAATTTGGCCTGTTGGTTGATGAGGTAGACGCGGTGCGTACCTTTGAAGGCGGCCTTGGAGAAGCCGAGCCTGAGGCTGAAAAGTTTGGAAGGTTGCCTTATGTGGACTATGTGGATGAGCAGCTGGGCATCATCCGGGTGATGCAGCTGAAGGATCTGTTCAGTGTATTGAAAAGCTAAAAATAGTTTTGATAAAGGATATGGCGCTTCCAAACAGCATTTCATTAAAAAAGCGTCCTCTGCAGCTGCATAAAGCCGCAGAGGACGCTTTTATTGTAAGAAAAAACCGGCTTGTGCCAGACGTGCAAAGTTTTAGCGATGAAGGGAAAAAGCAGAAACAGCCTGTAGGCAAGGCACGGATGACCGAATTTTATGAAACGGTTTTTGAAAAGACTTATGGCAGAAAACGGGGCAAAAACGGATATACGCGCAGCGCAAAGGCGTGAGACGTACCAATTAACATAAAAAGGCTGCCGTCAGCGGCTGGCAGCCGGGCAGCATCTTCATGCAGGAGCCGGCTCGCATCTGCCGTGGCAGGGGCTGCCGGTAACAGCAGATCATGCCCATTTCTGAAAATCCACCGGCAAGCCAGCGGAGATTTGCTGCCCCGGCCAGAGAAAATCACAGGCATGGCCTAAAGCCGCAAAAGCTATGCCAAATAAGTAAGCGTAAAAACCCCTTGTTTGCCGGGACAGCGGCCATTTTCCCATCCGTATCAAAAGCAGAAAGGACGTTTTCAGGCAGAGGAGCAAGGTACAACACAAATAAAATAGAGCGGTGGGCGCCATTTCATTTGTAGGCCTGCATAGCGCAGGCATAGCCTGTGCGGGAAGTGCAAAGCGGCGTATCCTGCGGCAGAAAAAGACGCCCGGCTGCGCCGCGTGCAGGGGCCGGGCCTTTTCAGGAGTGGCGGGGATGCTGGCTAACCAGTACGGCGGCCGACATGATAGCGGCGGCAACGTCCGCCATCTGCTGAGGGGAAGAGGCATCTAACTTAGAAAAAAGTTCGCCCTCTCTGGTCACCACATATTTTTGATTCAGATGATTGAGCGCGATGGCCGCGATATCGAGACAGCAGCGGTCACAGGTGCAGGACGGCAGATGAGGCTTCATCAGCTCCAGCTGAGAAAAGACCAATTCTTTTGTAACGTTATGAACAGCGCTGGCGTCAAGCATAAAGCCTTCCTCCTTTCATATAAATAGAATGATAAAATGTAATAGACGAATGAAGAGTGAAGAGAACGGTGAAGGCGGCGCAATATAAAATACTTCTATTCTATCTGTCACTATAATACAAAATCAGTAAAAAAGCAAAACCAATTTTATATCCTTTAAAAAGTGCCTGCAAAACATCGTGCCGAAAGCGCGCCGGTGAAAAGCCCCATTCCTCTTTTCAACTGCGAAAAAAACAAAAACCTGCAAAAGCAAGGCCCTGATACGCCGGTGTATAAGCCCGCCGTCCCGCCGGGCTTTTTTGGCGTTTTTTCAGACGGAAAAAGATGGGAACGGGCCGATGCCGGGACAGAGGTTTTTGCGGGCGGCTGGCAGAAACACAGAAAAATGCCCGGGCAGAGCAAAAAAACACGGCGGAACGCTGCATATAAGTCTCTGCCATGCCTGCGGGCCTGACAGAAATGCAAAAAAATGCTGGACAGCAAAAGACACTGGTAAGATAAACGGCAAAACGATATGGCTGTGTTGAAAAACGGGGGGGTGTCGGGACAAAGAAAAACCTTTAAAGAAGCCAGGCCCCTGCGAAAAGGATAAAAGGGCCGCAGAAAAACGCCCCTGAAAAATAATTTGGCAAAAAAGGGGAAAGCGGCAGGTGAAAATTTGAAAAAGATCGAAACAGAGGAAAATATAAAATCATTTCACTTTAAAAGAGCCGCTGAGAGGAAATAAAAAGATAAAAAGAGGAAAAATTTGTGCTTTATGCCAAAAGAAGCCTTTTCAACAGAAGAACAGCCAGTGATTTTTCACAAAAATCAGCCATAAGGCAAGGCTTGTTATATTGACATTAAAAGCACTTTGTAATAATATAAAAGCGTGTCGATATAAAAGAAAATCGCAGAGAAAAAGGTTTTTGAATATAAATTTTTAAGGATGAAAAGGAGAAGAAGAATGTTTATTGTACCGCTTTCGGGGCTTTCTTCGGCAGAAGCCGTTTCAGGCGTTTCTCAAAATCATACATCCGCAAGCCAGACCGGCGGCGCAGCCGGGGCTTTTTTTGATATTTTCAACGACGCATTGGAGGACGTGCGGGTGACCAGTGAGATCGCCCGGCAGGACAGCTATAAAGTGGCGACCGGCAATGTAGAAGACGTGGCGCAGGTCATGCTGAACAGCCTGCAGGCCACCACCGCGCTGGAGACGGCGACCCAGCTTACCAGCCGCGCAGTGAGCGCGTATAAAGAGATCATGCAGATGCAGATATAAGCTGCGCGGGGTTCAAAATTGATAACAAGGGCCGCGAGGCCCGGCGGGGAGCCGATTGGTGAAGATGAAGGAAACGCTGTTGAAGCAGTGGGGGCGGGCAAAGGAACAATGGGGCAAGCTTACCGCTAAAACCAAAAAATTGATTTGCGGGGTTTTGGTTGCCGTTGTGCTGATGTCGGCCGGGGCCGCTGTTTTTTTGAATCTTTCAGGGGGCAGCCTGACACCCTTATACCCCGATATGAGCAAGACGGAAACAGCGCAGGCATTTGCGGCGCTCTCACAGTCGGGGACGGTCAACGCGACGATGAGTGCGTCGGGGGTCATCGAGGTGCCGCGCAGCCAGCTTTCAGAAGCGCAGCTGGTATTGGCGGAAAACGGCATCCCTCAAACGACCAATACATATGACACCTTTTTAAAAAACACCAGCTTTACCATGACGGAATCGGAAAGGCAGCAGCTTCTCATCATGCAGCTGCAGGACAGTATAACCCAGACGCTGCTGGCTATCGACGGGGTGGACACCTGTATCGTCAACCTGAACGTTGCCACGCAGTCTGACCGGATATGGGAAGATACCTCGGTAGAGAGCACCGCCAGTGTGCTGATTGGGATGAAGCCGGGGTATAAGCTCTCTCCCGACAGGGTTTCAGGCATTAAAAACCTGGTGGCATACAGTATCCCGAATTCAGCCCTGAACGTAAATAATATCCGTGTCATCGACGCCTCTACCGGTGTGGATATGGAGGAAAACGCCAGCCTTCTGCCGGGGGTGGACGGCGATTATACCCGCCTGCAATATGAGGCGCAGATAGAAAAAAGCATCGAGAATAAAATTTTAAAATTGCTGGCGCCCATGTACCCGGACGGCCAGGTGACGGCGGTGGCGACCGTCCGCCTCAATTATGATATTGTAAAGCAGCAGGACGATGAAGTTATCCCCGGTGACAACGGAGAGGGCGTAAAAACCCATGAGGAGATCGACTACACCTTAAATAACGGTGTGCCGATAGGGGAGATCGTCGGAGAAGAGAACAACACGGATACGCCGGTATATCAAAACAACGCCGGGGACGGCGACGGCGATACGACGAATTTTCACAGCAGTGTGGATTGGGATATTACCCGCCGCACCGTACAGACAGAGAAAGGCACCGCCACCATAGAGTACGCCTCGGCCTCGGTGCTGGTTCAGGATGAAAATTTCACCGCGGAACAGGCCGACCGGCTGAAAACCATGATTTCAAAAGCCGTCAACATCCAGCCTGAGCGTTTGTCGGTGGAATATTTCGGCGCGGGCAGCGGTATTACCACGCCGGCGGGCGCAAACGGCCAGCTGGATATCCGGCTGCTGCTGATCGTGGGCGGCGTGGCCCTGGTGCTTATTATCATCGCGGTCATTTTGATGATCATCATGTCTAAAAAGAGCAAAAAGAAACGTCACGAGGCTGAAGTGCAGCGCAAAGAGGCGGAAGACCTGCTGCGCAACGCACAGCAGGAGGTCGAGGACAGAAAACGCGCCCTTGCGAGCGCCGCGCAGGCCAATAACGCGCTTGAAAACGGGATTGCCGAAGATATACGCAAATTTGCAAAAGAGAACCCGGAGATCACGGCGAACCTCATTCGCAGTATGCTGAAGGAGGAGGAGTGAGATGTCAAAAAAATTGAACTCCACTGAACGCGCCGCCGCTGTTATCATTGCGCTGGGTGCTGAAAACGCCTCAAACGTATACAAGTATCTGCGTGAAGAAGAGATCGAACAGCTGTCCATCGAGATCGCCAAGCTGGAGCATATGCCCGCGGCCGACTTGCAGGAGGTCGTAGACGATTTTTACGGCCTGTGCGTGACGCAGAAGGTCATCACCGAGGGCGGCGTCGCCTACGCCAAGGATGTGCTTGAAAAGGCTTTTGGCCCGCAGCAGGCCCTCACCCTAATGGAACGGGTGTCGAAATCGCTGCGTACCAAGGCGTTTGATTTCATGCGTAAAGCCGATTACAAAAACCTGCTGATGATGGTACAGAACGAACATCCGCAGACCATCGCGCTCATCCTCTCTTACGCCCGGGCAGATCAGGCCTCGCAGATCATCGGCGAGCTGCCCCAGGATATTCAGATAGATGTGATCCAGCGCATCGCCAACCTTGACCGCGCCAACCCCGAGATCATCTCGATTGTGGAAAAGACGCTGGAGAAGAAGTTCTCTTCCATCATCAGCGTCGATTTGATGGAATTGGGCGGCATCAACTATGTGGCCGATATTATGAACAATGTCGACCGCGGCACAGAGAAACATATTTTCGATACCCTCAGCACCGTAGACCCCGAGCTGTCGGATGAGATACGGAAACGGATGTTTGTCTTTGAGGATATTGTATTTATGGATAACCTTTCGATCCAGCGTTTCCTGCGCGAGATCGACTCGAAAGATCTGGCGGTGGCCCTCAAGGCGGCCAACGAGGATGTTTCCAACGTCATTTTCCAGAATATGTCGCAGCGTATGCAGGAGACGGTCAAGACCGATATTCAGTATCTGCATAACGTCCGCATGAGAGACGTAGAAGAGGCGCAGCAGAAGATCGTGGCGGCCATCCGCCAGCTGGAGGAAGCCGGAGAGATCGTGATCTCGAAGGGCGGAAAGGACGATATCATTGTCTAAGCTGATGAGGCCCGCCCGCCAGAGCGCGGGCGTGGTGCAGATACCGGACGCTCCGGTCATGGCAAAGCGGAAAGACGCGGCCGCTCCCTCCCCGCAGGAGGCGCAGCGCCAGGCCGTGCAGGAGGCCGAGCTGCAGCAGATATACGCCAATGTGATACAGCGCGCCAAAGAAGACGGCGAGCGGTTTGCCCAGACCATCGTGGCCCATGCCCGGAAAGACCGGGAGCAAATGCTTGCCGAGGCCCAGCGCGAGGGGCAGACCCTGAAAGAGGCCGCCCGGGCCGAAGGATATGCCGCGGGGACAGAGGAAAAAGCCAAAGAGATCGAAGAGACCCTCAGGAGGGTAGAGAGCAGTATCCGGCAGATGCAGAAAGACCAGGAACAATTTTTTGAAGCGCTGTCGTCCAGTGTACAGGAGTTTGCCCTGGATATTGCGGGGCACCTGATGGCCCGCACGCTGGAAAAGGACGAACAGGTGCTGAAGGACTTGGCGGACGCGGCGCTGGAGGACGTAAAGGATACGGCTTGGGTGACGCTGGAGGTATCCGAACAGCTGCCAGGGCTGGTGGCGCTGCTTGAAAAAGAGTATGCCAAAAGCCGCCCGGGCCGCGCCCGTATCGAGGTGCGCGCGCGGGAGCTGCCGGCAGACGCGGTGATTTTAAATACGCCGGACGGCGTCATCGACGCGACCCTTTCACGCCAGCTTGAAAACTTGAGAGAAGGATTTGGAAGGCTGAAGCTGCAGGCCGACCCGAGAGGCTGAAATAACAGGCGCAGGCGGCCGTGATAAATTTTAAGGCTGTCTTCAAAGGGGCCGCTTAAAAAACAACAGGGCCGCCGGATACTTTAAACGGCGGCTGATGCGTTAAAATACGCGGGATTTACCAGGGCGTCTAGTGCTTTTTGTTTTGTGGGCGGTTACTGTTTATAAAAAGTTTGATGAAATAGGCCCGCAGGGTACGGCGTTTTCAGGCGGGCCGGCAAAAGCCGCGCTTTGCGGGTACGGCGAAAAAGACCTTAAAATATTTCAGCGCGGCTGAAGGCGGAAAGGGCGGTTTTAGTGGATAAAAAAAGACTGGACCCTGCCCGCTACCGTGTGCTGCTGAAGGGAAGAGACTGGTACGAGCGCAGCGGAAAGATCGATAAGATCATTGGTATGACGGTGGAGGCCACCGGCCTTGTCTGCAATATCGGCGATATATGCCGGGTGTTTTCAAACCCCGAGGACGCAGGGGTGCTGGCCGAGGTGGTGGGTTTTAAAGAAAACAAGGTGCTGCTGATGCCCTATGAGGATATGAGCGGCATCGGCTACGGAAGCCTTGTGAAGAATACGGGCCAGACGCTCTCCGTTCGGCTGGGCGATGGGATGATCGGCCGTACTTTAGACGCGCTTGCCCGCCCGATAGACGACGGCCCCGCCATTGAAGCAACGGCGGAATACGCCATCAGCGGCCGCCCCTCAAACCCGATGGCGCGGCCGCGTATCGATACCCCTATCCAGATGGGGGTGCGGGCCATAGACGGGCTGCTGACGATAGGCAAGGGCCAAAGGATGGGCATTTTTGCCGGAAGCGGCGTAGGAAAAAGTACCCTGATGGGTATGCTGGCCCGCAATGTGAAGGCGGACGTCAATGTGATCGCCCTGGTGGGCGAACGCGGGCGTGAAGTGGTGGAGTTTTTAAACCGTGACCTGGGGCCTGAGGGCATGGCCCGCTCAGTGGTGGTGGTGGCCACCAGCGACCAGCCCGCCATGATGCGCAGCCGCTGCGCCCAAACCGCCACCACCATGGCGGAATATTTTAAAGACCAGGGCAAAGACGTGCTGTTGATGATGGATTCTCTCACCCGGTACGCCATGGCCCAGCGCTTGCCATAGGCGAACCGCCTGTGGCGCGGGGGTACCCCCCCTCCATGTATACGGTGATGCCCAAGCTGCTGGAGCGAAGCGGCAATTTTGAGACGGGGTCCATCACCGGCATCTACACCGTGCTGGTGGAGGGCGACGATATCAACGAGCCGATCTCAGATACCGTGCGGGGTATCATCGACGGACATATCATGCTGTCCCGTAAGATCGCGGCGCAAAACC
>JAUNTE010000156.1 GCA_030538855.1 Oscillospiraceae bacterium | reverse complement strand
ATAAAAAATCCCGGTTAGAAAAACCTGCCAAAGGCTGTCAAATACGTTTTATTTTCTTTACGGGGCGTTTTAAACGCCGCCCTGCCCGGCCGTATATTGCATCCAGACGGCCCCACCTGCTTTTTCACAAAAAACAGCCTTCGCCCTATTATCAGAGCGAAGGCTGCTGCTCAAAGCCATTTTTTGCGTATCGCCAACACTGTCGCCAACACCGTAAAAGCCGACGCGATGGCCAGCACGATCCAAAAGCCAAAAGGGCTGTGTTCAAACGGCACAGGCACGTTCATCCCCCACAGGCTGGATACAATGGTCGGCACCGTCAAAATGATCGTCAGCGCGGCCAACAGTTTCATCACAATATTCAGATTATTTGAAATGACCGACGCGAAAGCGTCCATCGTACCGCTGAGGATGTCCCGATAAATGTTGCTCATTTCAATAGCCTGTTTGTTCTCGATGATCACGTCCTCCAACAGTTCGGTATCGTCGGGATACTCTCTGACAAAATCCATCCGCAGCAATTTTTCCAGTACGATCTCATTCCCCTTCAGTGAAGTCGAAAAATAAACCAGGCTCTTTTCCAGCCCCAGCATCTGAATAAGCTCTTTATTTTTCATAGAGATATGCAGTTCGTTTTCCACCCGGTTGCTGGCCTTATCTACCTGCCGCAGATAAAACAAAAACAACGTGGCGTTGCGGTATAAAAGCTGTAAAGTCATCCGGCGGCGTTTGCGTACTGAAAAACCGCCTTTTACCAAGCCGTCGGTAAAGGCACGGGGCAAAGCGGTCTCTTTCAGGCATACGGTGATGATATTTTCAGCTGTCAGCACAATGCCAAATGGAATGGTACTGTACACAAAAGTGCGTCCTTCTGTTGAAACCGTAGGCGTATCCACTAAAATCAAGGTGCTTCCGTCCTCCACCTCAATACGGGAGCGTTCCTCTTCATCCAAAGGCGCGCGCAAAATATCAGGGTCAACAGCCAGCGTACGGCTTACCAGCATGATCTCCTCTTCCGTCGGCGTACATAAATGCACCCAGCTCTCGGGTTCGATGGTCTGGCTCTCCACCATCTGATCCTGCTGCATGGTATAAACTTTCATCATTGGTTCCACCTGCTTTCCATTATGGAACGCAGAGATCCGCCGCGGCCTTTAGGATGATCTCATAGAACCGCAGCAGCTTTTCCGCGTCCTGTTACTTCGAGGACACGATGGTCCTTCTCCGTCCACTGCGATCCCTCCTTTTTTACCGGCTGCCTTTGCAGCGGTTTTTTCAAGACAAAAATTGCCGTCTCCTTATACTATTCTGCATTTTATTTTTTGTCAAGATTGAAAAGTTTTTTCACGGTTTTTCCGGGCTGAAAATTATTTTTTCAGGCGCCGTTACGGCGGCGCAATGCCATAAGAAAACTGGCCTGCCAATGGCTCAAGGGCATGGATCTCTTGGCATACTTTGTAAAAAGCACGGCCCATAATGGGCGGTCTGGATAATTAAAACGGTCAGGAGAAATGCACGTGATTTTTACTTTTAGGGGATACCATGATAAAGTTATGTTTCAGAGCGTCTTTGTCTGTGAAGGCACAGGCCGTCAAATGAGGACTTACGGGACAAACCCATATAAATGTCTTGTCAAACATAATATTGAAAAATTCGTGAAAACCATTCCCAATCTCTTTTTTATAATGTAAAACATGCCGGGACGAGCGGTGCGCAGAGGGAAAAGCCCCAGCTCTTCTTCTCCATATATCATCCCATATAAATCCTCCTGCAGAGAATGAAAAAATATCATTCAGCCATAAATATTCAAATGAAGAGCCTGCTGAAAAAACGCGTCATATTCCATACACAGCCTTTTATAAAGCCGCGGCACAGCGCGTTCATCTTTTCACGCCCCATGCCTTCATCTGTAAAAGCTGCAGAGGCTTTGCAGTATTGCCTCTCTTCTCTGGCCGCCGGCAGACTGCGCTTTTATTTGTATAAATTTATTATGAGGGGTTTGATATGCAGGCGGCAGCCTTTTGCTCAAAATATTCGGCTCATACAAAAAGTCCGCGGACAGTATAAAACTGCACGCGGACTTTTTGGTTTTTTCTGAAGCGTTTCTGTATTATAAAATATAAATGTTCAGATACTGGATCGCAGACAGTACCGATTCCTCATACGTCTCATAATAGAGGTCGGCCGTGATAACGCCTTCACGCACGGCCGTACCGGTATCAGTGGCAATGGCAAAGCCATACACAAAACTGCCATCCGCCGAGGTGATATACATCATAGTGCCGTAGGGGATGACGTTCGGATCGACCGCGACAGTTCCCGCATACAACCCCAGGCCAGAAGCCCCACGGCCGCCGCCCGAGGAATATCCCGCGCACCGCGCGCCGGTGATGACCCTGCTGTACCGGCTGGGGACATTGTTTTCAACCGTTACGCCCTCCGGCGCAGCCACATCGGATACCGGCACCGGCCCATAGGCCAAAACCAACTGGCTGACAGGTTCTACCGCAGTGGAGACGTCTACCACCTGAGAGGATTCAAGCACGCCGTCAACCCAGCGTTCACGGCTGGTGATCTGTTTTACGCCCGGCTCACCGGCCCGCAGCGTTTTTTGATACCAGCGTTTACGGTAAAGCAAACTGGAATACTCATATTCCACTTCATAGGGGATCTCTTCTTCTGTCACAACGTCCTGATAGACGACCCGGTGTACGGTAACGGCGGTGTTCTCGTCCACCGCGCTGTGCAGCAGCGGCTCGGTATAGTCGTGGACGCCCAGCGTCACACCGGCTTCTGCCAAGGCGTCCTGTACGGTTCCGCCGGTCAAATGGGCGGTACGCACCTCGCCGTCCACCTGCACCGATACGTCAAACGCGCGCTGAATATCGAGGCTCATCTGATTTCCGCTATAAGTGGTGTAAAAATAGTTGTCATATTCTTTTGCCACGATACCGGACAGATTCATCAGCGCCACAGGGTCTTGCTCCGCCGTGATCAGCATTTTACGATTTCCATAAGAATCCGTTACCAAAACCGTATTGAGAACCCCGTAGAGGCCCGCCAGAGAAAAAGTCAGGACGAGAACTGCCGCCGTCACAGCGGCAATGCGTTTTCTAACTCGTTCCCATAAGCGTCGTATGTGTTCTCTGATTCTACCCATTCATCTCTCCTTACTCTTACCCACAGGGGCTTTTCAAAAAGCCTTGACGGCGTTATACGCCGGCGACAGCCGAGAGGCACATTTACAAAACATAGACTTTTTTCTCCCGCACTGTTTCTCTATGGGGGCGGCCTTTCCCGGAGATCACCCATTCAGGCCGCGACATGATTCCCGCCGGTAAAAAAACAAACCGGCGGCTCCAATGCCTTACCGTGCCATTTTAACAAAGTCTTCTGCTGCACGTCAAAAGGAATTTACCCATTTAAATAGGCAGATAACAGAATTTTTTCAAAAAAAGTATCGGTGAATCAAAAATAGCTTTGTTTTACTCGTCAAATGGCACTATTTTCTCCCGTTTGCTTTGTCAGAAGTGCCAATTTTCCATTTTTTTACAAATCAAAACTTCTTTATTTTTTCTTTAAAAGTCCTTTTATAAGTCTAAAAAAGAAAAAACTTTCCCGCTTGCTTTCTGTTTGTTTTTTTTAATATCAAGCGGATTTTTTCTTTTTTATCCACAACTTTTTTATACAAAATATAGATTTTTGTCTCTTTTTGCAACGTTTTATCTTTTTCCCAGCCCTGGGGTCGCGTCCCGAAAACCGCTTTCCAGCTTATTGGTCATTTCCAAACTCTTCGCAGTCCCGCGTGAGACGCAGTTGACGGGGTCGTCGGCCACCTTGACCTGTACCTTCAGTTTTTCGCTCATAAATTCGGCCAGGCCCATCATCTGTGCGCAACCGCCCGTTAAATATATCCCCTCTTCATAAATATCTCCCGCAAGTTCGGGAGGGGTACGCTCCAGCACTTGCTTGGCCGCCCCCACGATCTCCTGCGCGCACTCTATCATCGGTTCATATATATCAGCGGTGGTAAGTGAAAGCTTTTGGGGCAGATGGTTCACGAGACTGCGGCCTTTGATCTCACCCCGCTTTCCATACCCCAGCGTTCTCGAACAGCACCCGATCTCTTTTTTTAGATTCTCCGCTGATTTTTTGCCCACCAATATCCCGTATTTGATGCGCAGATAATGTACCAGCGCTTTGTCAAAAGTGTTGCCCGCCACTTTAACAGAATTAGAAAGCACTTTGCCTCCCAGAGAAATCACGGCCGCGTCTGTCGTTCCTCCTCCAATATCAACTACCATATGTCCCTTTGGCTTTAAAATATCGATGCCGCAGCCAAGCGCCGCCGCAATAGGCTCTTCGATCAGATAGACCTGACGCGCGCCCGCGGATAACGCCGCTTCCACCACCGCGTCGTTTTCCACCCCGGTAATACTGGCTGGTACACATACCGCCACACGTGGTTTGACAATGCGGGAGTTATATACTTTCAGCACAAACCGGCGGACGATCTCTTTTGTCAGGTGATAGTCTGCGATAACGCCATCCTCTAAAGGAAAAGTCGCCACGATATGAGCCGGCGTTCTCCCCACCATTTTATAGGCGGCTTCGCCCACAGCCAGTACGCTGTCTGTGCGGGTGTCTACCGCCACGATGGTGGGCTCGTTCAGAACGATGCCCTGGCCCTCTACGTTGATAATAACCGAAGTTGTGCCCAGGTCGATGCCAATGTCATTCTGCGCCATAGCCGCTCTCTCCCTTTTTTGTCTCTCTATCCTTGTTCTTCATCCATTGTTCCCGTTCTTCTCTGCAAAGGCTGGCCGCATAACTAATTCCAATCACCCGGCGCGCGCCATAGGCAAGGCACAGCTTTGCGCAGTAATCCAGCGTATTGCCCGTCGTCACAATATCGTCCGTCAACAAAATCGTCTTATCCGGCAGTCTCTCAGGCTGCCGCACCCGCATACTTCCCGCAAGGTTTCCGCTGCGCCGCAGTACGCCTAATTCATGCTGCGGCAAGGTCTCAAACTGTTTTTCAAGCACCTTGTCCCATAACGGAAGGCCCGTCTCCCGGCTAAGCTCTTTGGCAAGCAAAAACGCGCCGTGACAGCCCTGATGGCGGCGGCGCT
>JAUNTE010000155.1 GCA_030538855.1 Oscillospiraceae bacterium | reverse complement strand
ATTTGACCCATTTTCAAAAAAGAAGTAAAATAAGCAAATAATTCGTTTTATCCATAAAAGAGCCGTTTGACGGCAACACTAAAAAATAAAGGGGGAACGGCTATGAAACAAAAAAAATATATCGCGCTGGCGGCCGCCCCTTTGCTTACGGCAGTGCTGCTGTTGGCCGCGTTTGCGGCCTTTGGGCTTTTTCCGTTTGGAGAGAAAAGCGTCTCTTGGTGTGATATGAACCAGCAGGTACTGCCTTTGGCCATGGAGCTGAAAGACATTGTGGCAGGTAAAACCGACCTGTGGCTCAACCTGCAGAACGCGGGCGGGATGAGCTTTTGGAACATCCTTCTCTTTTTTGTCTCGAGCCCGGTATTTTTTTTGATGTCTCTGTTTGAAAAGGGCGATTATCTGCTGGCGGCCAATGTGGCGGTGGTGGTGAGCGCGGCGCTGTCCGCCCTGTCGGCCGCGTGGTTTTTTCAGTGCAGGCGGCCGGGTTTAAAAAACTGGCTGCTGGTACCGCTGAGCATCTGCTATGCGTTGTCGGGTTATTTTTATCTGTATGCCCAAAACCTTGTCTGGCTGACGGCCATGGCGCTGTTTCCGGTTTTGGCGGAGGGGTTTTGCCGCCTGTTTGACCGGGGAAGCATTTGGCTGTACACCCTGGCATTGACGGCTATGATGTTTTGCCAGTTTTACCTGTGCTATATGGTTATTTTGTTTTTGCTGCTGGCTTTTGGTCTGACGCTGGCCCTGACGAGAAACAGCGCGCAGTGGAGAAAGGACGCCCGGCGGTTTGGGGTAGGCAGCGGGCTGGCGGCTTTGCTGAGCGCGCCCGCATGGCTGCCCGCGCTGTTAGAGGTACAGGCCTCGGCCCGGGGGGTGGGCCTTGTAGAAAGCATAAAACAGGGCGGCCTGCCGGCGCCGATTGAGACCACGCTGCCCACTGTTTTATGTACCGGCATTTTGGCCGTTGGCGTGGTGCTGGCGCTGCGGTATGGAGAGGCGTTGTCGGGAGAAGGCGTGACGGCGGCCTGCCTGTTTGCGCTGATGGTGCTGCCTCTGTGGGCCGAGCCGATCAATCGCATCTGGCATACCGGCAGTTATCAGGCTTTTCCCAGCAGGTATGGGTTTATCACCGTTTTTGTGGGCCTTGATCTAACGGCCATGGCCCTTGAGGAGCTTTGCCGCCGCCGGGAAAAAGAAAAAGTATCGGCGCCGGGAAAAAGGCCTGGCTGGGCCCTGCTGGCCGCTGGGGCCGGGGGCGTTTGTCTGGGTACGGCGGTTTGGCTGCGGTACAGCTGCCGGATGGATTTGACGAAATATGTCAAAACTTTATGGATGGGCGCCGGGGGGCTGGCCTGTATTGCGCTGTTATTTGCGGTGGCTGCGGGCGCCCTTTTGCTTGTATTATGGCTGTACCGCACCCGCAGGCTGGGCACGCCTTTTTGTGCGGCGGTGCTGGCCTGTGTTTTGCTGGCAGAAAGCTATTGCTATACCGGCGCTTTTTTGACGGAAGGGGTAAACAACCCCTATATTGTGCGGCAGGCGCTGGAGCTGGAGGGCAAGGTGCGGGGCACCGATTTTTATCGGCTGAAAACCGAAGAAAAACTGTTTGATGTGAATTTGCTGGGGGCCGCGGGTTACCCCAATTTAGGGCATTATACCTCGCTGACGCGGGAGAGCTACCTGACCGGCATGAAGCAATGGGGGTATTCTTCTTATTGGATGGAGGTAGGCAGCCAGGGCGGAACGGCGTTTACCGACGCTTTGCTGCAAAATGAGTTTATTGTACGCCGGGCTGACAGCCGGTATGACGCGCTGTACCGCAATGAGATGTACCAGATAGAGGCCCTGCCCTACCGTTTGCCGGACACGCTTTTTTGTGAGGATACGCCTGCGCTGATAAACGGCGGGCGGCTGGAAGCCCAGCAGCGGCTGTATGAGCAGCTGGGCGGCGAGGGGACGCTGTTCAAACGCTGTGAGGCAGAGACGGTAGAAAACGCCGAACTGTGGCAGCATAAAGACGGATGGCAGGCCGATGTGCAGAAGGGCCGCCCCGGAAGACTGCAGTACGAGATAGAGGCCGCAGGCCCCATAACGCTTTATTTTGATTGGTTTGCGGGCGCCGACAGCACCGCGCTGCGTGAAAATACCTATGGCAGCGTACAGATCTTTGTAAACGGCGAGGAGAAAATGATCGATTATCCGTCAAATAGAAATAACGGTTTAGCTGAGCTGGGGACGTTTGAGGAGGAGACGGTATCGGTGACGGTGATCTTATCGCACGGGGCGAAGGGGACCTCGTTTGGGCTTTATGCCATGGAGCGCCGCCTGCTGGAGGCGTTTTGCGACAGGGCCAGCGGCGCCCCGCTGACGGTGAACGGCAACCGTTTGTCAGCGTATTATACGGCGGAAAAGGACGGATACCTGCTGCTGCCGCTGCCGTGGCAGGAAGGATACCATTTTTCAGTGAACGGAAAAGATGTGCAGGCCGCCGAATGGGGCGGCTTTATGACCGCCGTGCCCATTGAAAAAGGGCTTAACCAAATAAAAGGCGTTTTTTGGCCCCGGGGCCTTTGGGCCGGTTTGGCCCTGGCCCTGCTTGGGGCGGCGCTTTGCATTGCCCGTGTTTTTAAAGAAAAAAGAGCCGGCAGGCTGGGCGCGGCCCAAAAAGAAGAGGGCCCGGTGTGGCTGTACCTGAGTGCGGCCGGGGCCGCCGGAGCGTTTATCTGGGCCTATTTGACGCCGCTGGTGATCTGGATATTCTTTTAAAAGAGGGAGAGGGAAAGATGACCGAGAAAAAGTACCGCCCGGCGCAGCGGAAAAAAAGGCCGCCCGCCAAAGCCGTGCAGCCTCAAGCCTTTTACGCTGAAAAGGGACAGGCCCCGGGCCGTAAGGGGAAAAAGCAAAACCGTAAGAAGAAGCGGCCGTGGCTGCGTGCGGGGGCGGTGCTGCTGGCGCTGGTGCTGGCGGTGTGCGCCGCCGGGGCGGCGTACCTGTACATAAAGCTTGGAAAACTGACCTATGTGACGCCGCAGGAGATCACCGCGCAGATGGGCGCTGCTTTTGATACCGGCCTTGAGAATTATGAACGGCTTTCAGCGGCGGGCAGCGTCAAGATCGCGCCGGGAGAGATCTATCATGACCCCGCCGTGGTAAATATTTTGCTGCTGGGTACGGATGAACGGACGGAAGAATACAGCACGGCCGCGCGCAGCGACAGCATGATGATCTTGTCCATCAATAAACGGAACAATACCTGGAGCCTTGTCAGCCTGGAACGGGCGATGGGGGTGATCGTGCCGGGACGCAGCGACGACTGGCTGACCCATACGTTTTCATACGGCGGGCCGGAGCTGGTGCTTGCCACTGTGCGCAGCCATTTTAAACTGGATATCGATAAATATATCCGCATCAATTTTTCTGCCTTTGAAAAGGCGGTGGATGCGCTGGGCGGCGTGGACATTGGGCTGACCTATGCCGAGGCCACTTATCTGAACGCATGGTGCGGCGGCGCTTTTACTGAGGGGGCCCAGCATTTGGACGGAAAATTCGCGCTGGATTATGCGCGTATGCGCAAGCCGGACAGCGATTGGAAGCGTGTACAGCGTCAGCGCAACGTGGTAGCGGCGATGATAGACGGGATAAAGCAGCAGGGCTTTTTTGCCCTGGACCACCTTTTGGACGAGGCCCTGCCGCTGATACAGACAAACCTTACCAGAGGAGAGCTGATGGGCCTTGCGCTGCACGCGCCCTTTTTGCTGGGAAAAGAGATGCGGCAGACGACGCTGCCCGCTGAGGGGACGTTTGGCAACCGGATATCACCGGACGGCAGAAGCTTATACGATGTGGATTATGAAGAAAATGCCAGGCTGCTGCGTGAGCTTCTTTACGGCTGAAAATAACATATTAACAAGAAAATGGGAAATACTTCATTTATCGGCTGAAAAGGCTAAAAAAGCTTGACGGCTGAGGGCCGGATAGGGTATACTTGTCCCGAAAGAAAAAACGCGAAAAGGAGAAAAAAATGAAAAGATTGTTGGCAATTTGCCTGATTTTTGTATTGGCGCTGGCGCTGGCGGCGTGTGGAGCGCCTGCCGAAAAAGTGACTTATACCGCCGAAGCGGCTGAGGCGTCGCACGGCTACAAGGATACGGTGACGGTGACGTTTGAAGGCGATAAGGTGACAGACGCGACGTTTGAATCGTACCAGGAGGACGGCAGCAAAAAAAGCGAGGCATCCCCTGAAGACTATCCCATGACGCCCGCCCCGTCGGAATGGATACCGCAGCTGAGTGAAAATATAAAGAAAGCCAAAACAGCCGAGGAGATCGAGGCGGTAGCCGGGGCCACCTACGGCAGCAATAATGCGAAAGCGTTGTATGCGGCTATTTTGAAAGCGAAAGAAGACGGCGCGGACGCCTCACAGAAGATCATTGTAGACTTGGGAGAAGAATAAACAGCGCATAGCTGAAGGATGCCCTCCAAACGGCAGTATGTCATACTGCCGTTTGGAGGGCGGTTTTTTATTGTAAAAGGTACGTGGAAAGGCGCGCTGTGCGGAGAGGCGGGAAACAGGTATCAGAGCCTTCAGCCGCGGCACTTTCGGGTATTGCTGTTTTTTATGAAGGAGAAGGCGCTGCCGGTATGGCAGAGAGGGCCGAACCATACAGGGGGCAAGCCGCCGTTTGAAATGAAAAAAGGCCGCACTTTTGATGGGGGAACGGTTTTGTCAAAGCGGGGAATACCGTGAGTGGGAGGCAGAGGCCGGGGTACAAAAACGTTTACATGCAGCCTGTTGGCGGGGAACGGGGCCGTTCGGTGAGACGCAGGAACCGCGGGTACAAGAACGGTGGGGATGCCGCCCGCGCAAATAGGAAGGGCGTGGGGAAAGGGGCGGCTGCGGGCCCTGCAGACACAGCCAAAAAGCGAAAAACCCGGCTTTTGAAGATAAACGATATATGAAAAATACGGGTAAAACCATGTTTTGCCTTAAAAGGCCGGCCGTCATACAGCCTATGCAGGCAGCAGGTGGATAAGCGGAGAAAGGCGGCTGAAAAAAATCGAACAGGATGCCTTATACTGAAAACGAGGCGGCTGCGGCGTTGAAAATAAATAGGATACAGTAAAGCACGCCTCGTTTTGCCCGGC
>JAUNTE010000154.1 GCA_030538855.1 Oscillospiraceae bacterium | reverse complement strand
ATTTGAAACAAGATTTTTTTAGAAACAGTTGCACAAAGATAAACGACGGTGTATACTATAAACATAGTCTGTTTCAGGGCGGGGTGTAAGTCCCCACCGGTGGTAATAGCCCACGAGCCAGAGCCCCTTGCGGTTCTGTGCAGATTCGGTGTGATTCCGAAGCCGACGGTATAGTCCGGAGGAAAGAAACAAGGCGGCTTTTTGCAGCTTTGCGCCCTTTCGTTATACGAAAGGGCGTTTTTGTTTGCGCGGCCGCAACCTAAAACAGGCCTCATTATTACGCCGGTATCATCCGGCTGTCAACAGGGGGTCATTTTATGTTGGAACAAAAAACCAGAACGCTCACCACGCTTGCCATGCTGGCGGCACTTTCTGTGCTGCTGGTAGCGGCGATCCACTTTCCCATTCTGCCCGCGGCCACATTTTTGGAATATGATCCGGCGGATATTCCGATTTTTATCGCAACGTTTTTATTTGGGCCGTGGGCCGGGCTTTCACTGACGGCGGTGGTATCGGTGCTGCAGGGCATCACCGTCAGCGCGGCCAGCGGCTGGATCGGGATCGTCATGCACTTTTTGGCGACGGGAAGTTTTGTGCTGGTGACAGGCTTTTTATACAGAAAAAAGAAGACGCGCGGCCGGGCCGCCGTCGGGCTGTCGCTGGGGGTCGTCACCATGTCTCTTGTGATGTGCGGCTGCAATTTGGTATTTACTCCGCTTTTCATGGGGCAGCCGGTAGAGGCTGTGCTGGCCATGCTGGTGCCGGTTATTCTGCCGTTCAATCTTATCAAAGCCGGCGTCAATGGGCTGATCACCTGGGTGGTGTATAAGCCCATCAGTAAGGCCCTGCATAAAAGCCTTGACAAGAAACCGGCCGCGTGATAGTATAAAAACAAATTAAATACTGCTTATCAAGAGCGGCTGAGGGAACAGGCCCTGTGAAGCCCGGCAACCTGCCTTAGGCAAGGTGCTAAATCCTGCGGATCATCCGGCAGATAAGTTTTTATAGACGCTCCGGTTTTCCGGGGCGTCTATTTTTGTTGTTTTGTGCGGTGAAAAAATGTTTTATGCCGTTTTTAAAATAAAGCGGCGGGATGAGCAGTGAGAAAAGGAGAGACGTATGAAAAAGCTATTTACTTCTGAATCTGTGACGGAAGGACATCCTGACAAAATATGCGACCAGATCAGCGACGCGGTGCTGGACGCTATTTTAGAGAAAGACCCGACGGGGCGGGTGGCCTGCGAGACCTTTGTGACGACGGGACAGATCATTGTGATGGGCGAGATCACCACCGGCTGCTATATCGATATACCCAGTATTGCCCGCAAGGTGGTATTGGATATTGGGTACGACCGGGCGAAATACGGGTTTGACGGCAATACCTGCGGCGTGATGACCGCGGTACACGAACAATCGGGGGATATTGCCATGGGCGTTGACGTGGGCGGCGCGGGAGACCAGGGAATGATGTTCGGCTATGCCTGTGATGAGACCCCGGAGTTAATGCCGCTGCCCATCAGCCTGGCCCATAAGCTGGCGCTGCGTTTGACACAGGTGCGTAAAGAGGGAAAACTGGATTATCTGCGCCCGGACGGCAAAAGCCAGGTGACGGTGGAATACGAGGACGACCGCCCGGTGCGGGTGGATACGGTGGTGGTGTCAAGCCAGCACGCGGATACGGTTGAGATGGAGACGCTGCGCAGAGATATTATCGAGCAGGTCATCCGTCCGGTAGTACCTGCCCAGCTGATAGATGAAAACACCAAATTTTATATCAACCCCACCGGCCGTTTTGTTGTGGGCGGGCCGCAGGGGGACACCGGCCTTACCGGACGCAAAATCATTGTGGATACCTATGGCGGATACGCGCGTCATGGCGGCGGGGCTTTCAGCGGAAAGGACCCGACGAAGGTTGACCGCAGCGCGGCATACGCCGCGCGCTGGGCGGCGAAAAACGTTGTGGCGGCGGGGCTGGCGAAGCGCTGCGAGATACAGCTGGCCTATGCCATCGGCGTAGCGCAGCCTGTGTCTGTTATGGCGGATACCTTTGGCACAGGGGTGACCGGCGATGATAAGATTGCCGAGGCGGTGATGAAGACGTTCGATCTGACGCCGGCCGGCATTATCAAAGCGCTTGAACTGCGCCGTCCCATCTATCAGAAGCTTGCCGCCTACGGCCATATGGGACGTGAGGACCTGAACGTGCCTTGGGAAAAGACGGACCGGGCGGAAGAACTGAAAAAAGCGGCGGGTTTGGGGTGAAGAAATAAAGCGCGGCGGCAGGGAGGGGCCGTGCCCGTAAACCCCTGTTTTGCCATCTGCCGGCGGGCGCCGTTTCACCGCTTTTCATAATAAAATATGCGGAAAAGCTTCCTTCTTCCCTGTTTTTTCATAGAATGCAGAAAAAACAGGGAAGAAGGCTTTTTTATGTTGCAAAATTGTTTGCTGATTATTTTAAGCGGATTTGGGATTTTGGGCGCATATTTTTTAGCTGAGGTCATCAGCGAATTATTTGAACGGAAAAATCAACTGCCTAAAGCTGTGGTGATTTTTGCCCCGCAGGACGCGAAGGCGCTGATGGAGGAGATCGTCCAGGCGCGAAAAAGTGTACCGGACAGCGACATATATATATGTACAGAAGAGCCTATGGATATGGAAGAAAAAATCTGCATGCAGCTGCAGGGGGTATATTTCGTCCGGCCCGGACAGTTGGGGGCGGCGCTGTGCGCCGCAGAGAGTTTACAAATGAAAAAAGATACAGTATAATTGTATATAATTAGGCAAAAACAACAGGAGAATGAAAGAAACGGGGTGGACGGAACGGAACGGCAGACGGTCAGCGGAAGCGTGGAGCATGTCAGTTACCGGGACGAAGCCTCGGGTTTTGCGGTGCTGGAACTCAGCTGTGAAGATGAATTTTTAACGCTTACCGGTGATTTGGCCGACGTATCTGAAGGAGAAGAACTGACCGCCAGCGGACAGTATGTCGTTCATCCCACTTTTGGCAGGCAATTTAAAGTAGAAAGCCATACCGCCCGTTTTCCCGCGGACGAGGCGTCTTTGGCAAGGTATCTTGCCAGCGGGGTGCTGCCGGGTGTGGGGCCGGTAACGGCACGCCGCATGGTAGAGGCTTTTGGAACGGATATTTTGGATGTGATCGCCAACCATCCTGAACGTCTTACGCGGCTTTCAGGCGTTACCAAAAAAAAGGCGGAGGAGATCTCGGCGGCTTTTCGGCAGGTTTTTGGCCTGCGGGAGGCTATTGCATGGTTTGCGTCGTTGGGGCTGAACGTTCAGACGGCGATTGCGGCGTACCGCGCTTTTGGCGAGAGCCTGCTTGACGCGGTAAAAGAAAACCCTTACCTTTTATGTGGATATCCGGTCTATCTGCCGTTTGAGACCGCCGACGCCATTGCGGAGGAGATGGAGCTGGAGAGCGCCAGCCCCCGCCGCATACGCGCGGGGCTTATCTATATTTTGCGCCATAATCTGCTGAACAATGGACACACCTGCCTGCCAAAAGAAAAGCTGACGCCCCTCTCGGCGCGTTTTCTGGGCGTATCGGAGGAAGAGACCTCGCTGCAGACAGAGCGTGTTATCGCAGAGGGCGAACTGTTTGCGGCGGAATATGGAGAAAAGGAATACGTTTTTTTGCCCGAGAGTTACAGGGCTGAATTTTACTGCGCCGTTCATATCAAAGAGCTGAGCGGGCTGCCGCCCATCCCGCAGCCTTTGTTTGACAGCGCCTTAAAAAGGTTAGAGCAGGCGGGCGGCATTGAATATGCGGCGCTGCAGAAAGAAGCTATCCGTACGGCCTTGACCGCAAACGCTATGGTGCTGACAGGCGGGCCGGGCACTGGAAAGACCACGGCGGTGAACGCGATCTTAGAACTGCTGGAGCAGAGCGGCGAACGGGTGGCGTTGGCCGCACCCACAGGTAGGGCGGCCAAGCGGATGGCCGAGCTGACCGGGCGCGAGGCCAAGACGATACACCGGCTGCTTGAGGTGGATTATCAGGCGGGCGCGGATGTAGTGCGTTTTATCCACAATGAAAAGAACCGTCTGCGCGTTGACGTAGTGGTAGTGGACGAAATGAGCATGGTGGACGTGTTTTTATTTGAAAGCCTGCTGCGGGCCTTAAAGCCCAGCTGCCGTCTGGTACTGATAGGCGATACCGACCAATTGCCCAGCGTGGGGGCGGGTAATGTGCTGCGCGGGCTGATCGACGGAGGATTGGTGCCGGTGGTGCGGCTGACGGAGATATTCCGTCAGGCGTCAAAAAGCCTTATCATCAAAAACGCACACCGCATCGTACAAGGGCAGCTGCCCCAGAAAGGCGGCAAAACGGACGACTGCTTTTTTATAGAGGCCAAGCCTGAAGAAACTGCCCGACTGGTAAAAGAGCTGGTCTGTACCCGGTTGCCCCAGAGCTACGGTTTTTCGGCCGCTGAGGATATTCAGGTGCTGTGCGCCACCAAGCTTGGGGCCGCGGGCACCCAGCGGCTGAACCCGGCGCTGCAGGAGGCGCTGAACCCCCCAGGGCCTGATAAGCCCCAGCTCACTTTGCGTGAAGTGACATTTCGGCTGGGCGATAAAGTGATGCAGATCAAAAACAACTATGATATCCCATACCGGAAAGACGACGGCGAAGAGGGCGCGGGGGCGTTCAACGGTGATATCGGTTTTATCTGCGGGGTAGACCCGCGCGCCGGCGCTTTAAAGGTACGGTTTGACGACAAAATATATGCCTATGGTTCAGAACAGATATTCCAGCTGGAGCTGGCCTATGCGGTCACTGTCCATAAAAGCCAGGGCAGCGAATTTCCGGCGGTGGTGATGCCGCTGGCCGAGGTGCCCCAAAAGCTGTGTTACCGCAATCTTCTTTATACTGGCGTCACCCGGGCCAAAAAGCTGTTGGTATTGGTGGGCCAAAGCCGTGTGGCGGAGGCGATGACAAAAAATGATAAAAAGATGCTGCGGTATTCCTGTATGGCCGCCTTTATGCGGGACGAGGCAATACAGCCGTGACGAAAAAATTTTTTATGAAACCGCTGCAGGCGGCGGAGAAGCTTTTCTTTCCGCCCCGCTGTCCCCATTGCGGAGAGGTACTGGGTTTTCTGCCCCGGTGTGAAACATGCGCTGAGACTGTTGAAATC
>JAUNTE010000153.1 GCA_030538855.1 Oscillospiraceae bacterium | reverse complement strand
TTGTAGCCAGCGGAGAACTGATCATCGGCGCCGACAGCCACACCTGCACCTACGGCGCGCTGGGGGCTTTTTCAACCGGCGTAGGCAGCACCGACTGCGCGGCCGGTATCGCCACCGGCAAGGCCTGGTTCCGGGTGCCTACGGCCATCCGCTTCAACCTGACGGGCGCCATGCCCGAATGGGTGAGCGGCAAAGACGTGATCCTGCATATCATCGGCCTGATCGGGGTGGACGGCGCTTTGTACCAGAGCATGGAGTTCACCGGCCCCGGCGTGGCCGCGCTCTCGATGGACGACCGGTTCACCATCTGCAACATGGCTATTGAGGCGGGCGCGAAAAACGGCATCTTCCCGGTGGACGAGCGCACCCGTGAATATATGAAGGGCCGGGTCAGCCGTCCGGTAAAAGAATATATGGCCGACCCCGACGCGGCGTATGAGCGCACCATAGACATCGACCTCTCCTCTCTGCGCCCCACCGTGGCCGCGCCGCATCTGCCCGAGAACACCAAAACGGTGGATGAACTGGGCGAGATCCCCATCCAGCAAAGCGTCATCGGCAGCTGCACCAATGGCCGCATCGAGGACCTGCGGGTGGCCGCCGCCCTTTTAAACGGCAAAAAAGTCTGCCCCACCGTGCGCACCATCGTCATCCCGGCCACCCAGGCCATTTATTTACAGGCCCTGCGCGAAGGGCTGATCGAAATTTTCATCGAGGCGGGGGCCGTCGTCTCCACCCCCACCTGCGGGCCGTGCCTCGGCGGGCACATGGGCATTCTCGCCCAGGGTGAACGCGCCGTCGCCACCACCAACCGCAACTTTGTGGGCCGCATGGGCCATGTTGAAAGCGAGATCTATCTCGCCAGCCCGGCGGTAGCCGCCGCGTCGGCCCTGACAGGCTATATCACCGACCCGGCCAAGGTATAAGGAGGACAGACAGATGAAAGCACAGGGTACTGTTTTTAAATACGGCGACAACGTGGATACCGACGTCATCATTCCCGCCCGTTATCTGAACATCGCCGACCCCAAAGAACTGGCCGCCCACGCGATGGAGGATATCGACGCCTCTTTCGTCAAAAAAGTAAAGCCGGGCGATATCATGGTGGCAAACCGCAATTTCGGCTGCGGCTCCTCGCGTGAACATGCGCCGCTGGTAATCAAAGAGAACGGCGTCGCCTGCGTTATCGCGGCCAGCTTTGCCCGTATTTTTTACCGCAACGCCATCAATATAGGCCTGCCGATCTTAGAGTGCGCCGAAGCCGCCGAACGTATCGCGGCAGGCGACGAGGTCGCCATCGATTTTGAGACGGGCGTCATCTCCAACCTCACAAAAAACGAGACCTATCAGGCCCTCGCCTTTCCCCCGTTTATCGAGAGCATCATCAAAAGCGGCGGCCTGTTAAAAAGCCTGAAAGAGAGAGGCATATAGGCCCCGCCCGGCCCTTTTGCGGCAAAGAAAACCGCCTGCAATTGCGGCAAAAACCACAGAAAAAGGAAGGAGCATCCTGACATGAATTATAAGATCGCGGTCATCAAGGGCGACGGTATCGGCCCCGAGATCGTCACCGAGGCCATGCGCGTTTTAGACGCGGTGGGCAAACGGTTTGGCCATACCTTTTTATATGAAGAGGTTCTGGCCGGAGGGGCTGCCATCGACGCCACCGGCAGCTGTCTGCCCCCTGAAACGGTACGCGCCTGCCTTGCCAGCGACAGCGTGCTGCTGGGCGCGGTGGGCGGCCCCAAATGGGATAAAGAACAGCCGCCCGAAAACCGTCCTGAAAAAGCGCTTTTGGGCCTGCGCAAAGAGCTGGGGCTTTTCGCCAACATCCGCCCCGCCACCTTATATGCGCCTTTGGCCGGCGCCTGCCCCATAAAGCCTGAGATCATCGGCGGCGGGTTTGACCTCGTCGTCCTGCGTGAGCTGACCGGCGACGTCTATTTCGGCAAAAAGTACCGTGACGCAGACGGCGTCGCCCACGACGATATGAACTATTCGGTGGCCGAGGTAGAGCGTATCGCCCACCGCGCCTTTCAGATGGCCCGGCAGCGCAAAAAACATGTCACCAGCGTGGATAAAGCCAACGTGCTGGAGACCAGCCGCCTGTGGCGTGAGACGGTGCAGCGCGTCGCGCTGGCATACCCCGACGTGCAGGCCGACTACATGTATGTAGACAACGCCGCCATGCAGCTGGTGAGAAACCCCGGCCAGTTCGACGTTTTGCTGACGGGCAACCTGTTCGGCGACATCTTGTCGGATGAAGCCAGCATGATCACCGGCTCTATCGGTATGCTGCCCTCTGCCTCTTTGGGCGAGACAAGCCGCGGCATGTATGAGCCCATCCACGGCTCGGCCCCGGATATCGCGGGCAAGGGTATCGCCAACCCCATCGCCACCATCCTCTCCTGCGGGATGATGCTGCGCTACAGCTTTGACCTTTCAGCTGAGGCCGATGCCATTGACGCCGCCGTCAACGAGGTGCTGGCCGCGGGCCTGCGTACCGCAGACCTTGCAAAGCCGGGTGAACAGCCGCTCTCTACCAGGCAGATGGGCGACGCGGTCGTCAAAGCCGTGGCAGGCTGACCTTTCTTTTTGCAAAAAGCGGCTGGGGGCCTTGTAACGCCCCCAGCCAACATCAGTTTTCAAAGTGAAAAGGGCCTGCCGCCTGCAAAGCTGTGAACTGAACCACCCCCGGCAAAAACAGACAATGAGAAAAAGGGCCTCCTGTTGTAAGATAACTACAGCAGGAGGTTTTTACATGGCCAGAAAAAATAAAACACCAAATACGCCCCAAGCAACCATAGATGAAATTGTTTAGAAACATGCAGCGGGGGCAACAAAAGCCGCGTTAGCGTCAGGATATGGCTTGCTGTCTGAAATTCGCCGTCGCCGCAAGTACCGGCAAATGGTTGAGCATCTGCATAAATACCAAAATCCGCCGGATCGTGAATTTACCGCCTTGCGTCCAAACCAGAAATGGGCAACGGGCATCTCGTACCTCCATAAACAAACATTTTAGAGGTCAAGCAGACAGAGATACACGAAAAGACGGGCCGATCCATAAAAAGCAAAGGCTGGCTTCCTAATCTGTTCCGCAGTATTGTGGGAAAGGCAAAAGATTTTCTGCAAAATCTTATCCGTGAGCAGACTATGCCGCCGAAGCCCACGCTGGATATTGATCTATCCGAGTTCCGGTCATATGCGAAGCCTGATGATAAAGGCGCAGGATAAGGCAAGGAAAATCAGGCACTTGCAAGATCATGCACTTCCAACTTTGAAACAGCAGCTTGCCGAAACAAAAGGCATTTTCACGGGTAAAGAGCGTAAAGCATTGGAGGCACAGATACAGCACCGAGCAGGAAATTGCTGAAAGCAGACGGTTATCCCGATATACAGGTATTTATAGCAACTTTGCGGGGAATGGAAGATATTGCGGAGCAGTACAACCGTGACCTTGTCAAGTGGGAACAGCAGGCCAAAGAAAAAGATAAGCTGCCAAAACCGCCCGAAAAAGAGAGCATACGCAACAGGCTCAGGCCGTTGCAGGAACAGGGCAAACAGAAAAATCAGCCAAATCAGGAAAAGAAACCCTTTGATAGGGACAGTCGATAGGCACAGAAAAACCGCCGATATGGGGTTATCCATACGGCGGCTGCATAAAGGATCAGCATCCCTGCTTTTTAATGACAGTTATCTGTATATCCTTTGCGTTGATTGGATTTGCCTCTTTACATTTTGGACAGTACAGAGAAAAGTTTTTTCGTTCCGTATCATCTCTGATTTTATCGTGGGTTTTTCTGCCGCACCAGGGCATAACATCCCTTCTTCTCTTATCATTGCAGTACCTTCCAAAATCACTTTTTCAAGCTGACAAAATCATAAAAAGCCCCTTTGTTTTCCATCAGTTTAGCGTAGGAGCCTGCTTCTGTGATTGCTCCGTTTTCCATAAAAATTACTTGGTCATAGTTTTCTAATAACTCTTGATTAAGTGAATGAGTAATAGTAATAACCGTTAATTCACTGATTTTGAGTAATTGGCTTTCAATGTCATAAGCTGTTTGCATATCCACCGCGGAAGTACCCTCGTCTAAAATTAGAATAGGCTTTCCTTGCACCAATGCACGAGCTACGGCAACTCTTTGACGTTGACCGCCCGAGAGGTTGTTTCCGTTTTCACCCACAGAGGTATCCAGTGTTTTTTCTTCCCCTAAAAACATGGCTACACCACTCATATCAAGGGCTTTTTGCAAATTGACTGGTGCAATTTGCTTATGCAAGCAAATGTTATCTTGAATAGACTCATCAAACATATAAACATTTTGATGAATAACCGAGGACATTTCATTTAATTTATCAATATCCAATTTTCGTATATCCACACCATCGTATAAGACCTCTCCGTCATACTTTGCATAGTAGCCGCTTAGTAAATTGATAAGGGTGGTTTTCCCACATCCACTTTTTCCTACAACCGCATATTTTTTGCCTTTCTTAAAAGAGAAGTCAATACCTTGTATAATTTTCTGTTCTTGTTCATAACCAAACTGTAAATTCTTCACTGTAATATCTGTTTCAAAAGTAGGGGGTATAGTTCCAACAAAAGTATTATCTTTGTAGTTTGCTAAATTATTTAGTCTCTCTATAATCGGTTTGCTGCCTTGAATTTGTGGAATACTCTGCGACAAAACTTGAATTGGGGCAACAATAGTTCCCGATACCTGTACAAGCCCAACCAATGCACCTGCGGTAAGCTTTCCTTTGATGATCAGATATGCGGATACAAATAAAACGCTGCACTGTACCATAACCCCAAGAACAGCAGACAATCCCTCCACTGCGGCAACCATCTTACCAAGTGCATATTGGGCGGTATATACAGTATTGTTTTTTTTACCAAACGCTTTTACTGTGTGGCTGTTCATTTGGTATGAGCGTATAACCTCAAATCCCGACAAAAAATCTTTGATAGCCACGGTAAAGTTGGACTGGTTTTTTGAAAAACGATCCTGCCGATTTTGAATTGCTGTTTGGAATAGACTTGGCAAAGCAATCAGCAAAATCACCGCCGCAAATAGGCACAGCATTACCAGTGGGCTAAGATAGATCATCACCGCCAATGAAGCAATAAAAACAATGATGTTTTGTAGGCACAACAGCAGAGGAACAAGGTAATTTTCCTCT
>JAUNTE010000152.1 GCA_030538855.1 Oscillospiraceae bacterium | reverse complement strand
TGAGGTCGTGAAGGCTTTGAATTCCAGGCTTTCCTGCGCCTCGTTCATCACGGCCCGCCACGTCAATGTGGGGGGGTGCTTGCTGTAAGCCCGCAGGGGCAGCGTGGTGGGCGTGTCATAGCCCATCCAGCCCGCTGTAACATAATAAGGGGTCAGGCCCACCCACCAGTGGTCCTTGTCATCCTGCGTGGTACCCGTCTTGCCCGCGCTGTCCATATCGTTCACCGTGGGATACAGGCCGGAGGCGGTGCCCTCCGCCATATACAGCACGTTGTGCAGCATTTTATTCATGATCATCGCCGTCTCGGGGCTGATCGCCTGGGTCGTGGTCACCGTGGGGGTCAAAATCTCTTCGCCGCTGCGGTCCTCCACACTTACATAGGCATGCGGGGTTTTATAAACGCCCCCGTTGCCGAACATCATATAGGCCCCCGCCAGCTGATAAGGCGACATGCCCTCAGTCAGCGCGCCCAGGTTCATAGGCGAAAGCGAAATATCCGCTGGGTGCAGGGTGTCTATCTGCAGGATGTTCGTCAGAAAATCATAGCTTGACTGCGCGCCCACATAATCGCCCACCCGTACCGCAATGGTGTTCAGGCTTTTGGCAAGGCCGCGGTATACCAGCACCGGCTCGTCGCTGGGCGCGCCCGCATAGTTGCGGGGCCACGGCTCGGTAATATTCAGTTCCGGTTTTTCCTCGGGCAGAAACGCCGAGTCCATAATAGAAGAAGAATAATTGATCTTATCCTGCTCGATGCCAAGGGCATATGCGCCGATGGGCTTCATGGTAGAGCCGATCTGCCGGTGCATCTGGGTGCCGCGGTTGAACTCACGCATACCGGTCTTGGCCTCCAGGCTGCCCACTACGCCGCACAGCTCGCCGTCGTAGTTGATGACCGCCATGCCGCCCTCAATGTCCTCGGTGTGGGTCTTGGGCGTCCCGTCCTCATTATAAAGCGGGCTGCCGCCTGCGTCGGTGTCCTCGATCTCAACCGGATGGCTCTCATAAAAGTCTCCGCGTACCATATGGCGCTCCATCGCGTCCTGCACCTCGGGCACCAGGGTGGTATAAATGCGCCAGCCGTCGTTATACAAATGCCGTTCGGCCTCGGCCTTGGTCATGGCGCCCTCGCCGTATTTCGCGTTGTACTGGGCCATATAATCGCGCAGCACCTCTTCTATCACCTGGTCGGTAAACCAGCTGTAGCTTTGGGTCGAATACGATTTTTTCGGCTCGGCCAGCCGCAGCGGCTCGGCCACGGCCGCGTCATACTGCTGCTGGGTGATCATCCCCTCGTTCAGCATAGAATACAGCACATAATTACGGCGCTTGATATGCTGCTGCGGTTGGGTGCGCGGATTGAACGCCGTGGGGTTTTTTGTAATACAGGCGATGGAAGCACACTCCGCCAGCGTCAGCTGTTTCAAGTCGGTCTTGCCGAAATAATCCTGCGCGCCCGCCGCTACGCCCCCTTTATTGCCGGTGAGGGACAGCGTATTCAGGTAAGCCTCCATAATAATATCTTTACTGTAGCGTTTATCCAGCATATACGCACGGAAGATCTCTCGTATCTTACGCAGATAACCCTCGCTGCCCTGCGATGCGTCGTCGTCCAAAATGTTTTTCACCAGCTGCTGGTCAATGGTAGAGGCGCCCTGTTTGCCTACCGAGGTGAGATAGCTGTGGGTCACCTTGTTGTAAAGCTCGTTGACGATGGCAAAGATGGTACGCTGGAAATTCACGCCGCTGTGGGTCTTGAAATCCCGGTCTTCGGCGGCGATAAACGCGTTCTGCAGGTCCATAGGGATATCGCCGATCTCGACCCAGGTACGGTCGGCCTCTCCCACCAGCTTCTGGTACTCCGTCCATTCGCCCGTGGCCGTGTCACGGTAATAGATGACGGAGGAATAATTCAGCTTGATATCGCTCAGGTCAAGCAGCTCGTCGTCGTTCTGGGTCACATCGACAAGATACAGACTGAGCAGCACGCCCACCACTGAGACGGCCATAACGCCCAGGCACACCATGCAGCCCAGCACGCGCAAAATGGCAAAGCAGACGCGTTTGGCCTTACCCTCTTTTTTAGGGGGCGACGGCTTGTCCGGCTGCTGCCCTGCGGGTTTTGTCCGCCGGGGGGCGGCGTTTGCACGCTTTTGCGGCGCGGGCCGCCGCGCAGCGGATGAAGAAGCGCCGCGCCGGGGCTGTGCGCCGCGCCGGGGGCCCTGTCCTTGTGTCATGAGGGGTTCCCTCCTTAAAAATTAAAATCACACGCCGGTCATCCCGGCGAAAACATGTATTTTTTATCGTCCTGTAATCAAAAGCTTATTTTGAGGCCTCCGCGCCCTTACGGGCGGACGCGTTAAAAACGGCCTTCACTTCGTTCCGGCCATTTTCATGATGAAGCAGGGCGCTTTTATAAGCGCGCGCTGTAAGGCGGCCAAAACAGGCCTTATAGCCGCAGCGTCATTCGTCTACTGCTGTTTTTGCATACACCTATTTTACTAGTATAGCATAAAACAGGCCGGGTTAATAGCAGAGAATAATTTTTTCCTTTGCGGGCAAACTGAAGTCGGGTCTTTTTATCCTTGTGAAATTTCGGCCCGGAAAAGGAAGTGCCGCCATGCGGGAAGCCGCTTTAAAAAAAGCTATTTTATATCTTTCCATCCCTCTGGCCCTTTTTATGCTCACACTCAGCCTGGCCCTCGTCTTCGGCCCGGGGCGCGTCACGGCCGACACGCCGTCCCCGCCCGTTTATACCTTAAAAGATGACGGCGGCTACCCCGCCCTGTTTCAATCAGGCAAAAGCCTGCCGCTGCGCACCTACCCTTCCATCTATACCCATCTGCTGCCCTCGCAGGATGCCGAAGCCCTGCAAAACGGCATCGCGGTAGAGGATGAAGAAGAACTGCGCCGCCTGATAGAAGATTTCGGCGGATGAATCCCGGCCGCACAGGCTGCATATGTTTTTTATTATAACGGTTCCGCCTTCTTTTTTCAAGCGTCCGCGCTTTACAAACCCGGCGGCGGGATGCTACAATAAATACCATAAAATCACGAACGGATGAACGCAGGCCCGCGGCGGCCGCGCCGTATACCGGCAGCGTTTTTTCATGTTTTCAGCCCGCTTCGTGTCTTTAAAGAAAGAAGGCGGTTTTATGGACGGCGCGCTCTCATGTTTTACCTACCCAATCGACGCCGCGTATATCCTGCAAAAGAAAAAGGCCCTCAAAAAGCTTCTTCTGCAACGGCCCGGCCTCATTGAAAAAAAGGTCGCCCTGCTGTCCGGCAGCACCATCGGTGAAATCAAACCCGTGCTTGAGCTTTTTTTGCTGTATCACGGTATCAAGCCTGTCTTTTTTGAAGGCGGTTACCATCTTTTTTTTGAGGATCTGGTGTTTGGCAACCCCGAGCTGGAGGCTTTTACACCCGATATCATTTATATCCACACCTCAAACCGCAACCTGCTGCACTGGCCTTCCCCCACAGACGGCGAAGAGGCCGCCCAGGCCCTGGCCGACAGCGAGATGTCGCGGTTTGAAAAGATGTGGCAAAGCGCGCGGCGGTTTCACTGCCCGGTCATCCAAAACAATTTTGAGGCGCCGCTCTACCGGCTTTTGGGCAACCGCGACGGCGTACTGCCGGGCGGGCGGGTACGTTATATAAACGAGTGCAACCGCCGGATGGCTTCCTACGCGGCGTCCCATCCTGATTTTTACATCCAGGATATTCATTATCTCTCGGGCCTGCACGGGCTTGAACGCTGGTGCGACGAGAGCCAATGGTATCTATACAAATATACCCTCTCCACCTCCTGTATCCCCTATCTGTGTGAAAACCTTGCTTTCATCATGAAATCTCTATTCGGTAAAAACCACAAAAGCGTGGTGACCGATCTGGACGGCACCCTGTGGGGCGGCGTTATCGGAGACGACGGCCCTGAGGGGATCGCCCTGGGGGCCGAAAGCCCGGCCGGGATGGCCTACAGCGCCTTTCAAACCTATTTAAAAGAGCTCTCCTCTCTCGGCGTCATGCTGAACGTGGCCTCAAAAAACGAGGAAGCGCTCGCCCTGGAAGGATTCTCCCGGCCCGAAAGCGTTTTAAAACGGGATGACTTTCTCTGCTTCAAAGCGAATTGGGAGCCGAAATCCCAAAACATCGCCGCCATCGCACGGCAGCTGAACATCCTGCCTGAAAGTTTGGTATTCGTGGACGATAACCCCGCCGAGCGCGACATCATCCGGCGTGAACTGCCCGACGTGGCGGTGCCCGAGGTCGCGGGGCCTGAAAGCTATATCGAGGCCCTTGACCGGGGGGGATATTTTGAGGTGACCGTCCTGTCTGAAGACGATAAAAAACGCGGCGAGATGTACCGTCAAAACCTGGCCCGGCAAGAGGAAGAAACCGCTTTTGAAGATTACGGCGCCTATCTTGAAAGCCTTGCTATGACTGCGCAGATCGCCCCTTTCTCGCCGGATAAGCTGGAGCGCGTCACCCAGCTCATCAACAAGACCAATCAATTCAATCTCACCACCCGCCGTTATACCGCCGCCGAGATCGCGGCTATCGCGGGCGACGGGGGCTATCTGACGCTGGCGGGCTCTCTCACCGATAAATTCGGCGATAATGGCCTTGTAAGCGCGCTGATCGGACGGCGTGAAGAAAAACTGCTTGTCATCGAGCTGTGGATCATGAGCTGCCGCGTTTTCAAAAGAGAGCTGGAATACGCCATGTTCGACGAACTGGTACGCCGCTGCCGCCTCTGCGGTATCGAGACCATCGAAGGCGTTTATTACCCCACCCGTAAAAACTTGTTGGTGGCGGATTTTTATGCTACAATAGGCTTCGATATCATATGCGATACTGAGACGGAGCGGCGCTTTCGGTTCCACATCCCGGTCGATTACACGCCGCGCTGCCGCGCCATCCGTGTCGCACAAGAAAAAGGAGACGGCGAAGCATGACGCAAAAAGAAATTTTCGATGCGGTACAGGAGATCTTCCGCGATATTTTTGACGATGAGGAACTGGTGATCACCCGCGATACCACCGCGGACGACATCGAGGATTGGGACAGCCTTGAGCAGATCAACCTGCTGACGGCGGTGGGCCGCAGGTTCGGCCTTAAATTCAAGCTTGAAGACGTCAGCGGCCTTGAAAATGTGGGCGCGATGCTCGATCTCGTAGAGCGCATGCTCAAATCCTGA
>JAUNTE010000151.1 GCA_030538855.1 Oscillospiraceae bacterium | reverse complement strand
GGACAGGACGCGGAGGCTCTTCCGCCGTCCTGTCTTTTTTATCAGCTGTCAAAAAGGGCCGCGCCGCTCTCCGGCAGCAGCGCAAGGCCCGTTTTGCCGCTGTAACATGACAGATCACGCAAAACCGCGATCCCTTCTTTTCCACCGTCCAGAAACTCCAGTTTGTCCTGCTCAAAAAGCGCTTTAAAATGGTTGAGATATACGTTGACGCTGTACCGCCCCAGCTGCCGCAGCAGCGCGCGGCTGTACTCTCCGCCCTTTAAGCGCCGCACCAGCTTTTGGGCCGCCGCGGTACGGGATATGACGACCGCCCGGGTGTCGTTTTCGATCAAATGGAACTTTTGCGCTGTTTCGGCAAATGGATACAGGCCGTTTTGCGCCTCTTCAAACCCTGAGAGGATATTTTTTTCGTCCAGCTCCGGCCCGCTCACCCGGTACAGCTCTGAAAAATAGGCTTCAATGGCTTCCGGCGCGTCGATCTCTTCAAATTTTCGTCCGATCACCTGCGCCGTATCCACAGGACGGCGCAGGCTGTGCGGCAGATGCGCGCAGTATTCGTCCTGCGGTTCAAACAGATAGACAAAGCTTTTCTCTTTGGGGCGTTTGTTTTCACGGTTGCAGCGCCCGGCCGCCTGTATCATGGAATCCAGCCCCGCCTGCGCCCGGTAAACTGCCGGAAAATCCACATCCACGCCCGCCTCGATCAAGCTGGTCGCCACCACCCGGCAGGGCTTTCCTTTTCGCAGCCGCGCCCGGATGATCCTCAGCACCCTGCGCCGGTGGGCAGGGTCCATCAGGGTCGAGAGATGAAAGCTGCCCTCTTCTTTTAATAGAGAAAATATCTTCTGCGCCTGTTTTCTCGTCCCCACAATACACAGCGCCTGTTTTTCCCCGTTCAGCCGCTGTGCCAGTTCCTCATCCTCCAGCTTACCCAGCTGCCGAAAGGTCACCCGGCGGAAAAAACGGTAAAGCTCTTTAGGGTCCTGCGTGATCTCCCGGCAAACAAACTGCGGGCCGATCTCTTTCAGCAGCGGCCCCAGCGCGGGCTGCGTCGCGGTGCACAGCACGCAGGACGCGCCGTAATTTTCCGTCAGTTCCGCCAGCGCCTGCAGGCAGGGCTTCAGATACCGCAGCGGCAGCGTCTGCGCCTCGTCAAAAATAATCACGCTGTCCGCCAGATTATGCAGCTTTCGGCAGCGTGAGGGCTTGTTTGCAAACAGAGACTCAAAAAACTGCACCGCCGTGGTGACGATCACCGGCATGTCCCAGTTCTCCGCCGCCAGCTTTTTAACAGGGTCGTCGCCAAAATCCGCCTCGGCATAGTGCTCTAACACATTTTCTTTACCCAATATTTTGCAGAAGGTATCCGCCGTCTGTTCAATGATGGAACAGTAGGGAATGACATAGACGACCCGCCGCAGCCCTTTCGCTTTGGCGTGGTGCAGCGCAAACGCCAGCGAGCTGACGGTTTTTCCGCCGCCCGTCGGTACGGTAAGGGTAAAAAGGCCCTTTTTCTCCCGCTCTCCCGCCTCGATACACTGCCGCAGCACCTCGCAGCGCTTTTGGTTGATAGGCACATCGCTCTTCCACCAACCGGCGATAAAGTTTGTCAGCTTGCAAAGCAGTTCTTCTGCTAAAAACGCACGCCCCCGCTGTACCGTACCGCCCTGCATAAACGCCTCGGTGTCAAGAAAATCGGCGTCCACCAGACAGGAATACAGCATCCGTATCCAAAACGAGACGGTAAAGCCGCCTTTCAAAAGCAGTTTTGGCGGCGCCCACGCCGGTTTTTCCAGTATGATCTCATTTTGAAAAGCGCTGTAATCCATATCCGGCGTACGGCTCTCTCTTATGCGAAGTATACGGCCCATCAGGGTACCTTTTTCAGCCGTATCCACTTTTTTCCCTCCGTCGGGCAGGCCGCCGTGGTGCCCCATCACGCAGTAGGCCAAAGGCATCAGGCCTAATTTCATCAGCTCATACCCGCCCGCCGTCGAGTGGTCGGCCTCGACATTTTCTCCCCGGATACGCCGCTGAAACAAAGGGGTATATTTGCCGACGTCATGGATAAAACCCGCTAAACGTCCCAGTTCCTCCTGTCCAAATATCGCGGCAAACGCCGCGGCTCGGTCGGCCGTCCCCTGCAGATGTTCTTTGATCGTTTGTTCCCGTCCGTCTTCAGTACGATGTGCAATAAATCTTTCCATATCATATTCTTCTCTTTTTCATCATTTTTTGTCGAAATAAACTTTTTTATAAGATTTAATAGGAATATTTTACCTCTTATGTAAAAAAAGTGCAACTGTTGGAATTTTAAGCTCTCTATTTTTATGCAGTTTGCCAATTTATTCCGTTATTTTTTCCTTTTCCCCCTATTGCAGCAGCGCTATTTCCATCACGTCTCCCTCTTTTATCTCTCTGTTTTTTTATAATCAGTAAAACGGAACCCACCAACTACGCTGGTGTCCCTTTTGATACGGACAAAGCCCTATGAGGCTGACAGCGCCTCAAAGCGCATATGACGAACGACGCCCGCAAAGTTTTACCTCCGGCAGGCAATTTCAGACGGGGGTGAGCCTTGCTGTATCAGCTTTCATCGCTCACACCCTCACCTTAGCCCCTGGCCGACGTTTTCTGCGTTTACTTTTACTTAGCCTGTTTTTCATAGCATGCTTACCTATATATTGCCTGTTTTCAGTTTCTGTTTTTCTATGGAACACGAAAGCTTTTCTCTAACCTCGGCACAACTGGGGCACTTACAAAAAGATATTTTTGCATGTAAAAACCGCGTCGTATCCATTTGGTTACGGCGCGGCAAAAACCGGCGAAAAAGCTTGATCCCGCCTCTATAAAAATCTCATTTCACGGCTTTGTCTCTTGCGTAACTCAGGCCCAAAAAGCCGTATCATATCCGTCATAAAGGGTAAGCCATCGATTTTGCCCAAAGGAACAGCCCGCATGGCCGCCTCATACCGATTTTTCTCTATCCTTTTAGCGCGCGGCAAACGCCGCGGCCCATTTTTTGCCCAGCCCCGCCCGGCAAGCTGTAAATTATCCTGCCGCCCCACATTTTTTTATTTTTTCAATGGTTCTCCATATCCGTCTTCAATTCCTCCAGCGCCTTTTTTTCAAGGCGGCTGACATAGCTGCGGCTGATGGAAAGCGCAGCCGCCACCTGCTGCTGTGTCTGGGGCGGCTGTCCGGCCAGACCATACCGCATCAGTACGATCTGCCGCTGCCGGCCTGAGAGGCAGCGGTCTACCGAAAGGCGCAGCCGCCCCGCCTCCTCTTCATTTTCATAGTCCTCTTCCAACCTTCTGGTGTCGGCCACCACGTCGTTGATGGTCAGGCTGTTCTCTCCGTCCCCGCCCTCGATAGGGTCTGAAATAGACACGGTGCCCTGGCTTTTTTTACTGGCCCGAAACACCATCAGTATCTCGTTTTCTATGCAGCGGGCCGCATAGGTGGAAAATCGCGCCGCCCGCGCGGGGTCAAAGCTCTGCACCGCCTTGATAAGCCCTATGGTGCCGATGCTGACAAGATCCTCCTGCTCTGTGGCCCCCGCATAATATTTTTTTACAATGTGGGCCACCAGCCGCAGATTGTGTTTGATGAGGGTATCTCTGGCGGCTTCGTCCCCCTCCCGGTAAGCCTGAAACAGCGCGTCCTCCTCTTTTTTTGGCAGCGGTTTCGGGAAACTGCTGGATTCTAAATGCAGGGCAAAATACAGCATTTGCCCCGCCACCAAACTAAAAAATGCACTGAGCAGCATAATAAAACTCCCTTTCTGTCTCCGCGGGGCAGGCCGATACCGTCTGCCGCCCCACGGCCTTTTTTACAAAGTACGCGGCGCAGGTTGTACGGTATGTCTGCCTTTGGGCGTTTTCTGCAAGCCTTAGCGCCCTTTACCGCAGCGCGCCGGGCCTTTTTACCGGGGCAGCGGCAAAAAACAAAGCCTGCGGCAGCGGCGCCCTTTTGCGCCATAGCAAAGATAAAGGAGACGTTTCTTTATGAAACGTCCCCTTTATCTCTGCTATTTAAAAATCGACAGCGCCGTCTATTTCTGCAAATATTGGGCTATATACAGCGTTAAAAATTGCCCCGCATGCTTTTCTTTACAGATGCGTCACCTATGACAGTTTTGATCTTTCTGTTTTCAACCAAACCTAAACGCTATATTTATTACACAGCAATAAGAAGCCTTTCATTTCAATGTCCTCGCCGCGAAAACGTCAGCCGGCGCATAGCCAAAAAACAGCCGCCATTTTCTCTGCTGCAGCAAATCATCTCCGTTGTTTCACGCGGTATCGGGGTCTGGCCGTATCTCTTTCGCCTCGCAAACCATTTACCCGCAGACGCTTTTTCTTACGCAAAAGGCGTTTATCAAGAACCTCCCGTTTGCAGGGGCCTTGACAAACGCCTTTTTCCACTGTCCGCCATGTTGGCCTGGCTTTATGCCTTGTGCCTTTTCGTCTCTTGCAAACGGTCGGTTTGCCGCTAAAATACAGTCCGCGTTTTTCTATCAAAAGCAGCTCGCCCCAGACGCCGCATCACGGTTTTTTCGGTCTGTTTGCTCCTCTTGTGCCTGCACGCTTGCCCCCCAATTGCAAAAGTGTTCCCGCGGGGGCACGCCGGGCCCATATCTGTAAAAAGCTTTCGCCGCTTTGGGTGTGCCCTATCCTCTTTCCGGGGCAAGACGGCTTTAATACACCGACCGCCGCCCTCAGCCCATCAGTTTTACCATAACGGCCTTCTGGGCGTGCAGGCGGTTTTCCGCCTCTTCAAATATTTCTTCGGCGTGTCCCTCAAATACCTCTTCGGTGATTTCCTCGCCCCGGTGGGCGGGCAGGCAGTGCTGCACCATCGCGTCGGGCTTGGCCGCGCGCAGCAGCTCTGTGTTGATTTGATATTTCCCTTCAAATACCTGACGGCGTTTTTCGGCCTCTTCCTCCTGTCCCATGCTGGCCCAAACATCGGTAAACAGCACGTCGGCATCCTTTGCCGCCTCAACGGGGTCTTCGGTCAGGGTGAACGCGCCGTTCTCCGCGGCCCAATCCATAATACCCTGGTCTGGGTGATACCCCTGCGGGCAGGCCACAGCTACCTGCATCCCCATTTTTATACCTCCGGCAATCAGGCTGTTGGTCATATTGTTGCCGTCGCCGAGATAACACATTTTCAAGCCGTCCAGCTGGCCCGTCAGCTCGCGCACCGTCA